>CAIKJM010000287.1 GCA_903827735.1 uncultured Rhodanobacter sp.
GGAAGCGGTATGAGCGTTCATGGAATCTCCAGGAGGAAGGCATGCCATCGCGAGCGATGACGGGAAAAAACCCATGGTACGCAGGTGGTCTGTTCATACCGCGTAAAACGCCCGCGGCCAGCTTTGAGTCTTAACGTCGCTGAGCAAGACGCCACCATTGCGAGAAGCTGTCGCAGCATCGCGCCACCGGCGGGAACAGCCGCTCTACCGGCTTCAGCTGCACGTCACCACGCAGAGCGCGCAGCCCTTCGGCATAGTGCGGGTCGTCGATCGCATGGATGCTGCGTGCTCCGGTCAGCGCGCTTCGAAGCGTGTCGATATCTGCCAGCCAGCGCAGCTTGGCCAGCTCGCTCTGGCGCGCGCCGACAAACTGCCAGCGGCGCGCGGACCAGGGCCAGCGTGCATGCCAGTCGGTGACGGCAAGAGCGACCATCATGCAGTCAGGTGGCAGATTGGGCGGCGGTTCGTCCAACGACCAGGGATGAACCAGCCAGACGTCGCGACCGGCGATGGCCGCCGCATCGGGAGCGGAGAAACCCAGGGTTTTCGGTGGCTCGGACAGCAGCGGAGGTTCGCCTGTTCCGTCCGTCAGCGGATGCGAGCTAACGGCCTTGGGCTGTCGCGCGATGACGTCCAGCGCCTCGTAGCTCGTATCGATGACCGTCGTCGGGCTATGCCATTCGAGCGGCGCGTATTTCGCCACGTTCTCAGCATTGAACAGGTAGGGCTTGTGGCTCGCTGTCGCGGCGATCCACTGCCAGCTCAGATGGTTGCTGGCCAGATCACCGTCGAGCAAATGTGCGTAAAGCCAGTCGGCGCCGGCGCGCCAGTGCACCTTGCGTAGGTGCACCACATAACTGGCCAGCCACATGCGCACGTGGTTGTGCAGATAGCCGTTGGCGTAGAGCTGGCGCACGGCGCGGTCGATGACCGGTACCCCGGTGCGCGCCTCGCGGATATCCGCGGGAAGCTCACCAACATAGGCATCGTCCGGCAGCAGGCCTTCGTGCAATGAATCGAAAATACCGTCGCCACGATGCGACCACACGTGATGCCAGTATTCGCGCCAGCCGAACTCGTAAACCAGTTTGTGCTGCGGATCGATGGCATGGTGGGCCGATATGGCCGCGTACACGGCGGGAAGACTGATGAATCCGTGGGCGAGGTAAGGCGACAGCCGCGTCACCGCGCCATCGAGCGCATTGCGGCTGCGCGCGTAGTCGTTCGGGCGTATCGCATTCAGCCGAAGCAGGGCCGCTTCGCGGGTCGGCGCAAAGCTATTGGAGGCGCTGGCAATGTTCATGAAGTCACGCCTACCAGTGCCCGGTGCCCGGTTCGCCCTTGACTGGGCCGACAATTTCATCGGTGAGCCAGCCGCCGTAGAAGCCGCCCGGCTGTGGGCGTACTCGTTCGCCGCCCACCTCACAGTGCAGGCGCGCCGGATAGAACGACAGCCAGCCGGCGATCGCCGCGAATGCCGGTCGCGGTCTCGGGTAACTCCAGCCAACGGCTTCGATGCGCGTGCCGTCGGGCAGCAGCACGGTCCAGTAGCTGGCGGCGCCTTTCCATTCGCACATTGACTCTCCCGAGGCGGCGACGATCAGCGTTTGATCGATATCGTCCGGCGGCAGATAAAACGTCGGCGGGCTAGCCGTTTCCAGAACGCGCACCGCACGGTGTGTATCGGCGATGACGTGATCTCCCGCACGCACCAGCACGCGGCGCGCGTCCGAGGCGAGCCGCGGCGGCCGCGGATAATCCCAGACGGATTCCTGGCCGGGTCCCGGCTTTGCCGCCACGCCGGGTCGTCGGCTTCCGTTGTACTGCCACATGGTGAGGCGTCCTGATCGAAACAGAGCAAAGACAAAGCAAGGGTCTAGCTAAAAACGCACGGCGGCGTGATGGCGACGAGCGCTATCGAGACGGCAGCAGTTGCGTTCGGACGATAGCGTGGCTGTGGGTGAATGTCGTGCGACGTACCGACGCGTGGCGGATCAGCGCAACATTCGAGACTGAGCGCCATCCGTTGCGGACGAAAAAACCGGCTCGGATCAAACCGGCTTACGCGCTGTCCATCGAGGCAGCAACCGCATGCGCGGGCGTACGGTATTCGGGCCAAGCCTTCGTCCGGTAGAGCCTAGGTGGGGAATGGGGAGGATTTTGCAAAAAAACGCTGAGTGGTTCGATTTTTATTGAAAAATGGCTATCCAATATAAAAAAGTCGGCCACTAATTATTTCATCAACACCCAAAATTCATTTAATAAAGTGCTATAAGGATTTCGTGCACTACATAAGGTTTTTGGCAGTCAGCCGTGTCACGGATATGACGCCATTGAAGCCTATAGCCCGAGCGAGCACGTCATGAGCGAATCTGATGTTTTCAGGTTTCAATTGTTTGTCGCCGGGGATGCGCTTCATTCGTCGCAGGCGATCGCCAACCTGACAGCGCTCTGCGTTGATTACCTGCCGAACCGACACGATATCGACATCGTCGACGTGTTTCGTCACCCCGCCGATGCTCGCGCCGCGCGCGTTACCGCTACGCCCACATTGCTGAAGCTGTCGCCGCCTCCGGCGGTGGCCATTGTCGGTACGTTGAATAACACCCGCGCGGTGCTTGACGCGCTGGGTCTAGGCAATTCATGAAGGAACTACCGTTCAGTGGCGTCGTCGATGCCGCTATGGCGGACGAACTGGCTCGACTCGCCGGCGTACTTTGCGAAATTGATACCCGCCTGGACGAACTGACTCGCCAGGAAATCGATTCGGTTGTCGATGAGCACGGCCATGTATTTTTGCTGCGCCATGCGCAGACCCACCTGCGCAAGACCGAGGCAGCCAAGCAGGCGGCTATCATCAATGCGCTGCCGGCGCATATTGCGCTACTGGACGCTCAGGGACTTATCGTCTCAGTCAACGAGGGCTGGCGACGCTTCGCCGGCGCCAGCATGCTGCACAATCCAGGCTGGGGCGTGGGCTTGGACTATCTGCGTATCTGCGACGAGGCCAGCGTTGCCGAAGCGCCCGCCGGGCGCGCGATCGGCGCCGGCATACGCGCCGTACTAAGCGGCGAGCAGAAGATTTTTTCCATCGAATATGCATGCCTGAGCGGGCGCGAGCAGCGCTGGTTTTTGCTGAGTGTGACGCCGCTGATCTTGGATCGTCCGCTGGGTGCGGTAGTGATGCATGTCGATATCACCGGCAGGCGAGTGAGCCAGCAGAATCTGTTCGACAGCGAGTCGCGGTTTCGCCAGATGGCAGAAACCATCGACGACGTATTTTTTCTCGCTGATACTACGGCCACATTGATGATTTACGTCAGCCCCGCGTATGAGCGCATTTGGGGTTTGACCCGCGAAAGCCTTTACGCAGATCCCTCATCCTGGATCCAGTTGTTGCATGCTGAGGATCGTGCCGAGGTTGTGCTGAAGTGGGCCGACGTTAGCTGCGCCGGTTTCGACCAGGAGTTTCGTATCGTGCGGGCAGACGGCCAGTTGCGCTGGATGCATCTGCGCGGTTATCCCCTGCTCAACGACGACGGCGTGGCCTATCGCATCGCGGCGGTCGCCACCGACATCACGCAGCGCAAGGTTGCTATGCGCAAACTGCTGGAAAGCGAGCGCCGATTCAGCGACCTGTTGCGCGATGTGCATCTGGCCTCTGTGATGCTCGATATGCATGGCACCATTACCTTCTGCAACGACTATTTTTTGCGACTTACTGGCTGGGAGGCGGAGCAGGTCATTGGTCAAAACTGGTTCGAGCGTTTCATTCCTTGGCAGCACAGCACGGATAAAAGCGTCTTCTCAGGCCATCTTGCGAGGCAGTTGGAAAGTTGGCAGCGGGAGAATCAGATCGTTACTCGATCCGGTGAACGCCGCCGCATGCGCTGGAGCAATTCACTGCTGCGCTCTGAGGAGGGCGAGTTGCTGGGATCGGCGAGCATCGGTGAAGACATTACGGAGCAGCATGCCGCCGAGCTGAAAATTCGACATCTGAACCGGGTGTATGCCGTTTCCAGCGGTATCGGCGGGTTAATTCTGCGCGGACTCGATCGCGATGAGCTTTTTCGCGAAGCCTGCCGCGTGGCGGTAGAGGCCGGAGGGTTTCGCATGGCGTGGATCGGTATGATCGACGCTGACAGCACCTGTATTGTGCCCGTCGCCTCGGCGGCCATGAGCAAAGATCATCTGCAGGAAATCACTCAACGCCTGAACAAGGTAGAGGGTTTGTGGCTCGGAGACTCCCCCGGCGCCCAAGCCATCCGCGAGCGCAAACCGGTCGTGGCGAACGATCTGCAGTCCAATCCGACGATCACATCGGGGCACCGATATCGCAGTTATGGCATCGGCGCGCTGGCCGCATTTCCCATCATCGTGGACGAAGCGCCTGTGGGGGTTCTGTCGCTTTATGCAGATGATGCCGACTATTTCCACGAGGAAGAGATGAAGCTGCTGTGTGAACTCAGCAGCGAAATCGCCTTCGCGGTCGACCATATCGGCAAGGCGCAGAAGCTCAACTATCTAGCTTATTACGACAGCCTTACCGGTTTGGCCAATCGCACGCTCTTTCTGGAGCGCGTCGCGCAGTATGTGCGAAGCGCGATTAATGATGGCCATGGCTTGGCCGTTTGGCTGATGGATATAGAGCGATTCAAGAACGTCAACGATATTCTCGGCCAGGCCGCTGGAGACATGCTTCTGCGGCAGGTGAGTCGGTGGTTGACTGGGAGTGCCGGGGACGTCCATCTCGTCGCACGCGTGGGGCCTGATCTTTTTGCCGTCGTGCTGCCGGTGATCAAGGAGTCGGGTGATCTCGATCACCTGGTCGAGAAAAAAATTGACAGCTTTACGGCGCAATCTTTTCAGATCAACGATACCGCTTTGCGTATCGCGGCCAAAGTCGGCTGCTCTCGGTTTCCTGACGACGGCGTGGACGCCAGCGTGTTGCTTCGGCATGCCGAAGTCGCGCTGAAAAAAGCCAAAATGCGCGGCGAGCGCTATCTTTGGTATCAGCCGCAGATGACCGAGAAAGTGTCGGCGCATTTGATGCTGGAAAGCCAGCTGCGCGTCGCGCTGGAGCGGCAGGAGTTCGTGCTGCACTATCAGCCCAAGGTCGATCTGCGACGGCGCACGTTGACCGGTGCCGAAGCTTTGATTCGATGGAATCACCCGCGCCGCGGACTGGTGGCACCCTCGGAATTTATTCCCGTGCTGGAGGAAACTGGGCTAATTCACCAGGTCGGAGCTTGGGCGCTGCGTCGGGCGATGAAAGACTTTCTGCGCTGGCGCAACCATGGGCTGAGGGCCGTGCCGATCGCGGTCAACGTTTCGCCCATCCAGCTGCGCAAGCGCAGTTTCGTCGAGGAGATCGAGCAGGTGCTAAGCACCGGTTTCAATGCGGCGGACGGGCTCGAGCTGGAGATTACCGAAAGCGTGATGATGTCCAGCGTCATGCAGACCATCGACACGTTACGAGCGGTCAGGTCGCTGGGCGTGAAGATCGCCATCGACGATTTCGGTACCGGCTTTTCTTCGCTTAATTATCTGTCACGACTGCCGGTGGATATTCTTAAAATCGATCGCTCGTTCGTCAACGACATGACTAACGGGCCACAGGGCATTGCGGTAGTGACCACGATTATTGCGCTGGCCAAGTCACTTCGTCTGAAACTGGTTGCCGAGGGTGTCGAGACAGAAGAACAAGCCCAGCTGCTGACCGAGCATGGCTGCGATGAGATGCAGGGATTTCTTTTTAGCCGCGACTTGCCCGCGGATATCTTTGAGGCACAATTTCTGCGAGATAGTACGCCGGTCTAACGGCGGGAAGTTTTCGTCCGCGAAGCAAGCCCCGGTTTAGACATACTGCATCTTTACCGTCATGCCGCCATCGACCGCAAAGTGCTGTCCGGTAATGAAGCTGGCGCTTGCCGACAGCAGATAGACCGCCAGGTTGCCAATGTCTTGCGGCATGCCGACGCGGCCGGCCGGGTGTTGGGCGTGATCCTGCTTGCTCAGCTTTGGCGCACGACGCGAGGCCGGCTTGCGCCAGTCGTCCGTGGCAATCCAGCCGGGCAGGATCGCGTTGACGCGAACCGCCGGCCCCGCGCTTACGGCCATCGCATGGGTCAACGCAACCAGACCACCTTTGGTCGCCGCGTAGGCTTCGGTGTGCGGCTCGGACTGCAGCGCCCGAGTGGAAGCAATATGCACAATCGCGCCGTGGTTTTCTTTCAACGATGCGAGCGCATGCTTGCTGCAGAGAAAGGCGCCGGTGAGATTGGTAGCGAGGTATGCGTTCCAGCGCGCCAGGGTCAATTCGGCAAAGCTGCCGATGTCCGGATCGGCGATGCCGGCGTTGTTGACCAAACCGTCGATCCGACCGAAGACTTTCAGCGCAGCCGCGACCCAGCCCTTGACACTACCTTCGCTAGAGACGTCCAGACGTCTGAATGCTGCGCGCGGCCCCACGTTCCATTCATCGATACAGGCGCGGCCGGCCTCCGCGTCGAGGTCGCCGATCAGCACCGAGCCGCCGGCGCCGAGCACCGCCTGCGCAATGCCGCGGCCGATGCCTTGCGCACCGCCGGTGATCAGCACCACGCGATCGCGCATGGGGAGGGCGTCAAAATCGGCGATTGCGGGCGTCAAGGTCATCGAACAGGGCTCCGATAAATGCGAGGTCTGCATGATCGAGCCCACAGCGTCTGGGCGGCGTGCAGGCCGTGCGGTCCGTTGGTACGGTCTGGGGTAATCAGGCTGACGCGCGGCGCTGGGCCAGAGCCAATGGATCCATCACGCGGTGCCACACCGGTGGCAGAAGGGCCAGCACAAACATGCTCGCATAGCCCCAGGGCAGTTGCGGACTGTCGGGATGATGCAGCAGCGACTGGTAGCGACGGCGTGCCTGCGCGTGGTGGTCGGAGTGCCGCTGAAGGTTGAACAGTAGCCAGTTCGTGTAGCGTTGCGGCGCGTTCCACGAGTGCAGGTGTGTCACCCGTTCGTAGCGCTCCGGTGCCAGCTGCCGGCGTTCCAACCCGTAGTGTTCGATATAGTTGATGACTTCGAGGGTGCACGCGGCGACAAGGCCCTGCGCCAGGAAAAAAAGCAGTCCGCGAGCACCACCCAGGCCCGCAAACACGGCCATGAATACCAGCCACAGGACGTACCAGGCCACCATCTCGTTATGCCAGGACCACACCGGAAGGCCGCGCCCACGCAGGCGCTGCGCCTCCAGCTGCCACGCATTACGCACGTTGCGCCAGAGCGCGCGCGGCAAAAAGGCGTATACCGATTCGCCCAGTTGCGCCGAGGACGAATCCTGGGGGTGGCGACGTGCAGGTGGTGGCCGCGCACGTGCTCGATCTTGAAACCCTGATAGCCGACGCTGGTAAGCAGCACGCCGCCAACCAGCGGTTCGAGCCGGCCGCTCTTATGAATCAGCTCGTGGGCAGGATTGATCGCCAGCACGCCGCCAATCACGCCGGTCGATAGCGTCCAGCCGAGCAGGCCCGCCGGGCCGAACGGAGTACGCAGAAACTGCGAGGTGCACCAGGCCAGCGTGGTCAGCCATAGGGGTAGCACCAGCAGTGTCAGTACGCGGAAATACGTTGATCGCTCGCGTTGCGCGTTTTCCGCGGCGCTGACCGGGTTGGCCGTTTCGCTACCCAACAGGGCGTCGAGCCACGGCACGATGCCGAAGATAAAAACCAGCGGAAACCATGCCGCGAGATCCATCGGCAAGCCGAGCTTCGCCAACGCTGGCGTTCCCAGCGGCAGCAAGGCGGTGGAAAAAGCCAGGAGAAAGCCGGCATCACGTAAGCGCATGCGGCGAGTCTAAAGCGCAGCGCGGCTGCGCCCTAGCTGCCATGCAGCATGGCGCTCGGTCCTGGCGTGGCGGTAGCCGATCGGTTGGGCTGACTTGGCCAGCTCAGTCCAGAGGGGCTGCCATCACCAGATTGTCGACGGGGTAACCGCGCTGCCGCGCGCGTTCTTTGATCTGGTCGAATAATGTGCGGCTCATGCTTGGGCTGCGCGAGAGAACCCACAGGTACTTGCGACTGGGCCCGCCCACAACCGCCCACTGATAGTCCGCATCAAGATCGACCACCCAGTAGTCGGCCCATACCATCGGCAGCCACGACAGCCACGCCGGGGCGAAACGCACCTGGAGCGCCGCGGGCTGGCCCGCGACTTTCCGTGCAACGCCATCGGAGGCTTCCATCGAGCCGTCTTTCACACGACACGCGTTGTGGACGCCGATGGTGCCGTCGTCGTTGGCTGTGTAAGTCGCGGTGATTTTGTCCACGCATTTGCGCTGGAAAAACATCGGTAGGTGGCCGATCTCGTGCCACTGACCGACGTAGCGCGCCAGATCAAGCGTCTGGACCGGCTGGTTCGGCAGCGACGCTGCAGCGGCAGGTATAGCCACAGACATCAAAGCCGTGGCGAGCAATGAGCGAATCATGGTGATGATTTCCGGTATCCAGCGTTCGATGGGCAGGGTACGCGCGTTGACGCGAGCGCAGGCAGTGCGTTGTAGACGCTTGAATAGAATAGCGGCACAGCGTGCTTTACTGTCGTGGGTCTGAACAACGTGAGTGCGTCAATGCGTTGCGCACGACAATGTCACGGCTTCTCCACGATACCGCGCCTAGAACGTAGTGGCCTGCACGCCGCAGGCTTCTCACCGGAGCATAAACGTGGATAAGAATCGCACCGAAGGCACCAAGCACGAGGTCAAGGGCGCTGTGAAAGAAGTGGTTGGCAAGGTTACCGGCAATAAGACAAAGGAAGTGGCCGGCAATGTTGAAAAGAATGCGGGCAAAGCGCAGAAGGAAGTCGGCAAGGCCGCCGATGCGGCACGCGACGCGGCTAAA
>CAIKJM010000288.1 GCA_903827735.1 uncultured Rhodanobacter sp.
CCACGGCGTCGCGCGCAACTAAGGTCATGTACTGACCGAGATTCAGGCGGGCAGCCAGCGTGCTGACCGGTTGCGCGGCGAGGTTTTGCGCACGCAAGGTTTGCGTAGTAGCCGCGGTAGCGGTCGACGCCGCCACCATGCCGATCGTTGCGACCATCAGCTTCGAACGAAAAGTGTTGAGCATTAGGTAAGAACTCCACGATGTGTGGGGACGAGACCGCCCGATGCGGCCGTATGGACCCCATTCCAGTTCGCCGTGCTGGCGGCACGGCCTCGCACTCGTTGACTGCCCGGCGATCCCGAAGCAGGTTCTGCTCGCGCCCAATTCCTCTCACCTTCATGGCAAGACGTGGTTACTGGCGCGGCGCTGGCTGGCGGCGGCAACGACCGAAGTGATCTCCGATCAAACCGCTACTAGCCTGGCCAATAGACGTTATTACTTACGAATTAGCCAGGCAATACGAATATTTCTTACGGTTGTCCACCAGCGCACAGAACGCTCGTAAAGACCGAAAACTAAATCTTTCAGTCGCCTACAAAACAAAAAAGACTCGCCGAACGCAGCGGCGAGCCATGGAAGGTTTCGTTATATTTTGCGAACTCAGTGACGACGAGCGTGCGCCGAACCACTGTGCTTGATGGCGAAGCCCTCAGAGCATCCCGGTTTCGAGCTTGGCCGCATCGGACATCATCGAATGCGTCCACGGCGGATCGAATACCAGATCCACATCGGCTTCGACGATGGTGGGGATCATCTCCAGCTTGGTTCGCGCATCGTCCACCAGAATGTCGCCCATACCGCAGCCCGGGGCGGTAAGAGTGAGCTTGACGTAGACCTTGCGCGCGCCGGACTCGGTCTGTTCCAGGCTGAGGTCATACACCAGGCCGAGCTCTACCACGTTCACCGGAATCTCCGGGTCGAACACGGTGCGAAGCTGGTCCCAAGCAACCTTCTCCACATCCGCATCGGAAGCATTGGCCGCCAGCTCGATCGGCGGCGGCAACTCCTTGCCCAACGCATCAGCCTCCTTGCCCGCAATGCGAAACAGGTTGCCCTCTACATAGACGGTAAAGCTGCCGCCCAGCGCCTGCGTGATGTAGCCGATCTGACCGGCCGGCAACACCACCGATTCGCCTTGCGGCACCATCACCGCGCTGCAGTCGCGCTGCAGGGTGAAAGGTTCGCTGCTCAAACTGAAACCGCTCATGCCACCTGCCAATGCGCTGTGTGCGAAAACCTCGACGGAACGGCAAAACACCGTACCCGATCGCCCATTATGCCGCCCGCGGCGCGGACTGGCTGCATAAAGATCAGGCCGGAAGCGCGGAACTCAAGAACCTGGGACGAGAAGTGCCCGTGGTCAGCCGCGTTATGATGGCGCCTTTGCCCGGTGGATGAATGCCTGATGGCGCATCGCATGACCCTATACAGCCCGATCCTTCGGCGCCTGCCAATTCGCCGCTCGCACCAGGGCGGCGCATGAGCGCGCGCTCGGTTTTCGGGCTGGTCGTTTCGGTTTTTATCGCCGCGATGCTCGGACTGGCGGCGGGCGCGCTGTGGATGGTGGTCACGCTTTACCAGCGCCATCCACTGCCTTGGCTAGCGCTGCCGATCGCCGTGATTCTGGCCTGGGCGATACGCAACGGCGTGCGCAAGCAGGGCGATGGCGCCGCCCTGCTCGCCGCGCTGGCGACTTTGTTGGCGTCGATCTACGTCAGCATGCTGATTGCGGCGGCGCAGATCGCCGGTAGCATGGGCCTGGGCTTGATCGACACCCTGCAGACCGCCGGCGCCGGCATGCTGTGGCAGCTGGCGCGCATTGGCTTCTCGGTGTCAGAAGGTGTGTGGACCGTGCTGGCGATGCTGCTGGCGGCCTGGCTGAGTCGCCGCCCGGCACCCATCAAAAAACTGGCGAAATAGCCGTCAGGCGTCCATTGATTTCAGCTCGCTGACCAGCTCGCCCGCCGCCGCCTGCCCATCGCCGTAAAGCATGCGGGTATTGTCGGCGTAGAACAGCGCGTTCTCGATGCCGGCAAAGCCGGTGCCCTTGCCGCGCTTCACCACGATCACGTGCTTGGCGTTGCTGACGTCGAGAATCGGCATGCCGTAGATCGGCGAGGCCGGATCGGTCTTGGCCAGCGGGTTCACCACGTCGTTGGCGCCGATCACCAACGCCACGTCGGTAGCCGGAAACTCCGGGTTGATCTCGTCCATGTCGGCGATCAGGTCGTACGGCACGCCAGCCTCGGCCAGCAGCACATTCATATGGCCAGGCATGCGCCCAGCGACGGGATGGATGGCAAACTTCACCTTGACGCCGCGCTTGATCAGCAGCTGGGCGAACTCCCATACCTTGTGCTGCGCCTGCGCCACGGCCATGCCGTAGCCGGGCACGATCACCACGCGCTCGGCGTAGGCCATCATCACCGCAGCGTCGGCCGCGTCGATCGGCTTTTGCGCGCCATCGATCGCCTGGGCTTCGGCGCCGCTGGCGCCAAAGCTGCCGAACAGCACGTTGCCGATCGAGCGGTTCATCGCCTTAGCCATCAGCTGGGTCAGCAGCGTGCCCGCCGCGCCGACCACGGTGCCGGCGATAATCATCGTCTCGTTCCCCAGCACAAAGCCCTCAAACGCCACCGCCAACCCGGTAAACGCGTTGTACAGCGAGATCACCACCGGCATGTCGGCGCCACCGATCGGCAGCGTCATCATCAGGCCGAACAGCAGGGCCAGCACGAAGAACGCCGCGATCAGCAGATAGCTGGCGTAACCGCTGGCCAGAAGAATGCCGATGACGACCGTCGCCGCGAGCAACAATAAATTCACCGCGCGCTGTGCCGGAAACACAAAACGCTTGTCCAGCCAGCCCTGCAGCTTGGAAAAGGCGATCAGCGAGCCGGAAAAGCTCACGGCGCCGATCAAGGCACCGAGCACACCCAGCGCCAGCTCGATCGGCGACAGCGCTACCACGGTAACGATCGGATGCAGCGCGTCGATGGCCCAGGCCTCCGGCCGCAAGGGCGACGTATCGGGAATGCCTTGCGCCAGCAGCCCATGACGCACATAGCCGATCAGCTCAACCGCGCCAATCGCCGCCGCGGCGCCGCCACCCATCCCGTTGTACAGCGCGACCATCTGCGGCATGGCGGTCATCGCTACCCGCTTGCCGCTCCACCATGCCGCGCCAACGCCGATGAGAACCGCTGCGATAATCAGCCCACGATTGTGCATGTCGGGCAGGAAAAACGTGGCCAGCACGGCCACCAGCATGCCGTAGCCCGCCCAGACGATGCCGCCGCGGGCGGTGCGCGGCGAGCTCATCCGCTTCAAGCCCAGGATAAAAAGCAGTGCCGCAAGGAAGTAGCAGGCCTTGATCAGGCTCGGCAGCCAGATCATCACTTTGCCTCCTTGCTAACCGCTTTGGCGTCGGGCTTGCTGGACTTGAACATCTCCAGCATCCGCTCGGTGACCACGTAGCCGCCGGCCGCATTGCCCGCACCCAGCAGCACGCCGATGAAGCCAATGCTCATTTCCAGCGGCGTTTCGGCATGACCTAGCGCGATCATGGCGCCAACCAGCACAATACCGTGGACAAAGTTGGACCCGGACATTAGCGGCGTGTGGAGGATCACCGGTACCCGCGCGATGATTTCATAACCGGTAAATGCGGCAAGCATGAAGATATACAGCGCCAGGAAACCGTCGATCATGACCCCACCCCGTCAGGACTTAGTTGTCCACACACTATACGGTTGCCAGTCAACCCGTGCGAGCGTGCTGCGTTGAATACGGGTGTCGAACCGATGGAGCCTGAGCATGCGTCAACCGACGATGCGGATGCTGTGGCCATGAGCACGGTGGCCGGTACCCTGGAAACCGATCTGCTGCTGGACGGCGCGCAAGAAACGCCAGCCACGCTGGATGCGTTTTTGGCGCAGGTCGAACGTCGCGCCTTCCGTATGGCGGAACTCAATCTTCGCCATCGCGAGGACGCTATGGACGCCGTGCAGGATGCCATGCTGCGGCTGGTCAAGCATTACCGCGAAAAGCCCGCCGCCGAGTGGCCGCCGCTGTTCTGGGGCATTCTGCGCCGGCGCATTGTCGATCTGCAGCGCCGCCGCAAAGTGCGCTCGATCGTGGTGGGCTGGCTGGGCGGTGGTAAGGACGACGAAGGCGGCGAGATGCCGGTTTGGGAGCCGGCCGATCGCAGTCCCGGACCGCTTGATCGGCTGCACGATTCGCAGTCCTACACCGATATGGCGGCGGCAGTAAAACAGCTGCCCCAGCGCCAGCGCGAGGCTTTCATGCTGCGCATGCTGGAGGGTCTGGATGTTGCGGAAACCGCCCGAGCCATGGGCTGTTCGGAAGGTAGCGTCAAAACACATCTGTCGCGCGCGATGCATCATCTGCGCGGCCAACTGGAGGACTGGCGATGACTACGCCTGGCAACAACACACCCGATCATCCCGTCGCGGGTCACGCCGATTTGCGCGATGAGCGAATCGTTCATCGCGCGCGCGCGCTCTACCGCGAAGCCAGCCAGCGCATCGATCCGGCAACCGCCGGGCGGCTGCGCGCTGCTCGTCGAGAAGCATTGAATACCGTCAAGACACCGCGACGTCGTACGGCAAGCTGGCTGGTCCCCACCGGCGCGTTTGCGGCGATCGCCTTTGCCATGCTGATGGTATGGCAACCGCTGTCGCACGGCCCGACCGTTCCAACCAATCAGCCCGTCAGCACCGAACAGAGCGCCGATGCGGACAGCGACCTGCCGCCCGATGCGGAAAAGACCGATCCTAATCTTTACCAGAACCTCGATTTTTACGGCTGGCTAGCGGCCAACAGTGCGTCGAACAATCAGCCGGCGAACCGCTGAGCCATGCGTCAAGTTTTTTCATGGGTATTGCCGCTACTTCTGACCGTGCTGTTGGCCGGTCCGGTTTCTCCGCTGCATGCGCAGGGCTTCCCAGCGCCGTCGAGCGAGAACATGCCGCCACCGCCGCCGCGTCCGTGGAGCAGCCTGACGCCCGCACAGCGCGATGTGCTGTCGCCGCTACGTGACAAGTGGGACACCCTGCCGCCGCGACGGCAGCAAAACATGCTGCAGAAGTCCGAACACTGGGTAACGCTGCCGCCGGAAAAACGTGATGAGGTGCGACTGCGTATCGCGCACTGGCAGGCCATGACGCCTGAACAGCGCGCGGAAGCTCGCGCCAACCTGCAGCAGTTCCGCCAGCTGCCGCCGGAGGAGCGCGCACGGCTACATGCCACGTTTGAACATTTTCAGGAACTGCCGCCCGAACAGCGCG
>CAIKJM010000289.1 GCA_903827735.1 uncultured Rhodanobacter sp.
ACGATGTCGAAGGGGAGGTTGCGGATGTTTTGGCGGTGGCGGACGGGTCGCTGGAAGCGCGATAACCGCCGCCGAGCGCCTTGATCAGGGCCAGATCAGCGGACACGGCCTGCGCCTGCAGGCTGGCGGCATCATCGCGCTGCTGCAGCAGCTGCGCGGCGGCGCCGATCGTTTCGCGCGCGTCGCGCACGCCTTGGTTCTGGCGCGCCTGTGCGGTCGCGACAAGGCGTTCGTTGGCGGCAATCTGGCCGGACTGCTCCTTGCGCCGCGCGGCAATCTGCTGCGCGGTCAGAGCCTGGTTCGCCACGTCGCGCGCGGCATCAATAACCGCGCCGTTGTATCCGGCGATGGCGCCAGCGAGCTGCGCCTTGCTGATGCCGTAGTTAGCCTGCAGCTGGCCACCCTCAAAGATTGGAAGATGCAGCGCAGGTGTCAGCGAAAACGCCCGGCTGTCGGCGCTCAGCAGCTTGCCCACATCGAGGCTGGACAGGCCCGCCATAGCGCTGATGCTGAGGTCGGGAAAGAACTGCGCGCGTGCTACATCGGTCTGCTTCAACGCCGCTTCGACCTGCCAGCGGCTGGCCGCAATGTCGGGTCGCCGCGCAATCAGGTCGAGCCGGGCATCCGCGGGGACGCGGCTATCCACTTCCGGCAGCGGTTTGACCTGCAAGGCCGGCAGTTCGGCCGGCGCGATGCCGAGCAGAGCGGCCAGCGCCACCTTGCGGATCGCGGCCGAACCGGCCAGCGCCACGTTCATTTCGCGCGCGGCGGCAAGGTCAGCCTTGGCCTGCTGCACGGTGTCTTCCAGATCCACCCCGCGCGCCACGCGCAGTTCGGCGATATGCAGAAACCGGGTCTGTGCGGCGACCAGTTGGTTGGACAAATCCAGCCGCGCCTGATCACCCTGCCAGCCGAAATAGGTATCGGCGACGGCATTTTCGAGCGTCAGCGCGGCGGCGCTGCGCTGGGCTTCGGCGGCGTGCGCCTGATCCAGCGCGGCCTCGATGCTGGAGCGCTTTTTGCCCCACCAGTCGAACGTGTACTGCGCCTGCAGGCCGAGGTCGGCCTGGTTGTACCAGGGGTCGATGGTGAAGTTGGGCGGCAGCAGGCTGACGATGCCGTTCTTGCTGATGCGCTGGCGCTCGAACTGGGCACTGCCGTTGATATTGAGCCCCGCTTGCGCTGCTGCCAATCGCACCGACTGTTGGGCGTTCAGCAGGCGACTACGCGCCTGCTCGAGGTCCGGTGAGTTCTTAACGGCCATCGCGATCAGCTGATCGAGCTGCGGGTCACCGTACGTGCGCCACCACTGCGCATCGGGCCAGCCGTCCTTCGTTGGCGCCTGTAGGCCAGCGAGCGGCACGTCGTCGCGCAGCACGGGGTGGCTGAGTTTGGCCGGCGCAGCGCAGGCGCCGAGCAGCAGCGCTAGTGATATCGCTAACGCGCAATGGATAAGAGGGCGTTTCATCGCCCGAGGCCTTGTCGGAGCATTTTTCATTTCGTTGCCTTCATGGTCCCGAGGTGCGTGTCAGTATCCTCGGTCGCCTGATCGAGGTTGTGCGCCAGCTTGCGCAGCAGTCGGCTCAGATTTTTTTTATCGGTGTCGCTGAAGCCGTTGAACATCGCATCAAGCCGAGGAAACAGCGGAGGCACAATTTTCAGCACCAGCCTTTTTCCAGCGGCGGTGATGCGGATGACCACTCGGCGCCGGTCGTCCTCGCTGCCACCGCGGGTGATCAGACCGCGCTTGACCAGCGTATTGCCGATCCGCGTCATGTTCGTTGCGCCCTGTTTGGTGAACTCGCACAGCTCGCCTGGGGTGGAGCTGCTGTCGGGCCGGCTGTAAAGAAACATGAGCGTCAGAAACTCGCTGTGGTTGAGCTTGTAAGGCTTGAGCTCGAATTCCAGTTCTTCGTTCAAACTGCCGCTAACCATCAGCATCAGCCGACTGAGCTTCGCCTCAACCGCCGGCAGCTGAGGAATAAGCCGCATCGTCCGCTCAATGCCTTCATCCATCATGCCGATACATTTGCTCAGGGAGGACATTTCACCAGCTCATATTTCATCGGTGAAATAAAAGATAACAATCTAGCGGCCCGCGTGCAAGCACACGGCGAGCGGTCCATCGAGAACTAATTAGCGCTTTACGAGATCGAGGCCGAAAAGTCGGCGCGTGTTGTCGCAGGTGGCTTTGGCTATAACCGATACATCCTCGCTGCGCAGGGCGGCAATGCTTCGCAGCACTTCAACCACGCGCGCAGGCTCGTTACGTTGACCGCGGTGCGCGGCATCCGGTTGGTCGGGCGCATCGCTTTCCAACAGCAGAAACTCAAGCGGCATAGACGCAACGATACGGCGCAGGCGCTGTGCCCGCTCGTAGGTTATCGGGCCGCCGATGCCAAGGTAAAACCCCGTCTGCCACAGCTGCCGCGCCTGTTGCTCACTGCCGGAAAAGCTGTGCACCACGCCGCGCAGGCCTGGGTAGCGGCGCAGGGTCTGGATGATTTCCTCCAGTGCGGCACGGGCATGCACGATCACCGGCAAATCGAACTCCTGCGCCAGCGTCAGCTGGCGATGAAAATAGTCGCGCTGCAGCTGCGGATCGAGGCCATCCACATGAAAATCCAGCCCGATCTCACCCACCGCTACGCTGTCGCCCTGCGTTAGCCAGTCGCCGAGTGCATCGACGTGTTCGGGCCGGTGATTCGCTAGATACATCGGATGCAGGCCATAGGCCGGATAGATGTGCTGATTGGCTTCTGCTAACGCCTTGATGCTTGGCCAGCTAGCCGCGTCGACGGCAGGCAGAACCATCGTAGCGACGCCTGCGCCTATGGCGCGAGCGATCACCGCATCCCGGTCATCTGCAAAGGCGTCGGCATCAAGATGGACGTGGCTGTCGGCAAGTTTCAGCATGATTTTTTCGCCAGCCTCAGAGGGCGTCGCAAAAGCTACGCCTGCGTGAAAATTATGTAGTTAAACCGGTCTAGCCCCGATTCAGTTGTATAACCGTTCAATAGTGCCGCAAGTAATTGCTTGGGCGTTGCCGAAGCAAGACCATTTACTCAAACAAACATGGGAGATAGCAATGAACAGGCTGATGATCAACACACTCAATATCGCCATCACCGCCGCGCTTGCGTTGGGGCTGTCAGCCTGCAATCGCAACGCGGCAGCCGATACTTCCGGCGACGTGGCAGCGATGTCGAACGGCAGCAACGTGGCCGCAGCGCCGGCGCCAGCACCCGATAACGGCCCGCAGTATGCACAGGTGGTGAGCGTGGAGCCGGTGCGTCAGTCCATCAGCGATCCGCAGCGCGTGTGCCATGACCGTGTGGTAACGCACACTGCACCGCCCAGCGACCAGCATCGCGTCGCCGGCACCGCCATCGGCGCTGTGGCCGGCGGCCTGCTCGGTCACATGGTGGGCGGCGGTCGCGGCAATACGCTTGCCACAGTAGCCGGTGCGGTTGGCGGTGGCTACGCCGGTAACCGCATCGAGGCGGCCCACCAGCAGGGCCAGGTGACGCAGACCGTGCAGCGCGAGTGCGACACCGTCGACAACGCCAGCAGCAGGGTAGTGGCTTACGACGTTCATTACGTCTACAACGGCGTCACGCGAACAGTCCGTATGGACCATGATCCTGGCGATCGCGTGATGGTTCAGCAGGGCATTACCGCCGTTTCCGACGCTCGTTAATCCGATTCAATAACCATGAAGACGACCATGAAAACGACATCCATGAAATCACGTTTCGTCCAGCTGCCTCTGGCCCTGGCCATGACAGCGGGCGCCGTCCTGACCGGCTGCGCCACGCCCCAGTACGGCGGCTACCAGCAGCGTCCCGGATACGTCGCGCGCTGTGTCAACTGTGGCGTGGTGCAGCAGGTGGATCAGGTGTATGTACAGGGCGGTGGGAACAGCAACGGCGGCACTCTGGGCGCGGTGATCGGCGCTGTGGCCGGCGGCGTGCTCGGCAGCACGATCGGCAAGGGTGACGGCCGCACGGCAGCGACTGTCGTCGGTGCGGTCGGTGGTGGCGTGGTAGGCAATCAGATCGGCAAAAACAGCGACGGCGGTGGCGGCGGCACGGCCTGGCGCATCGTGGTGCGCATGGATAACGGTCAGTATGCGACCGTGACCCAGCGCGAAGATCCACGCGTGCCGACCGGCGCGTATGTCTCGATTCACGACGGCCACGTCTATCCGCAATAAAAAAGCGCTTAAAATAATAGACGTCTAGACGTCCAAATAAAAAAGCCCTCGTCCGAGGGCTTTTTTTCGTTTTCAATTCGGTTGATCAGTTCACTGCGTAAAAGGCGTGTTCCCCGATGGTGACCGTGTGGCGATTGCGCGACCAGGCTGGGTTGACCGCCACCGTGGCAAAGTGGTCGGCTCGCGGTACCAGCATCTTTCGCTGTGCCACCGGCAGCTGCCAGTTCTGCATCGACTTGCCTGCGATCTGCCAGGCCTTGTGAAAAGCGTCGAGATTGGAAACGTCGAAAGAGCCGGGCGTGGTGGTGATAGCAAATTGGTGCGGTGCACTGACAACTTGGCAAATGGTGCCACCCCAGCTGCCTCGATCGCGTCGTCGCATGGCGACTTCGGCAACCGCGAGCTGTCCATTCACCGGTTCGCTGCGCGCTTCCAGATACACGGTTGTTGCCAGGCAAGCCTGGTCCGCAACCGGTTGCGGCATCAGAGATGTCAGCCACAACAGCATTGATAACTTCATGGGTCGTTCTGCCTCCAACGTGCTGTACGCGACGAAGCGGACTGTCTGCTTCAACGCGCCATTGCGATGGACGGGCTGGCGGGCCGTTCCATCTGGATCAATCGCTTCAACCTGAACAAGCGGTTGAGCGCTTTGCCACGGGATTGTGGCGTCCGTTCGGCGTTTCGATGCCTACGGGGTAAATGTTGCCAACGGCGCGCCTGCGGTTCTTCGCTGCGCTTCCTGCAACTACTCTGCAATCGCTGATGCGATGCGTTATGCCATCCGACAATTCAATGTCGGGTCGCGCCGATTCGGATTCTTCCGGTTCGTCGCGTGATTTCGATGCCGATATTTCGAGGCACCGCTTTTCAAGAGTTGGCGGAGCGTAGTGGCGGATTTCTCCGATGGCAAGTGCCGACAAAGGTGAAATCAGTTTTCACACGCTTTCGTTCACGTTGAATTTTGGATTATCGCAAGACTTCGCGTCATCAAAAATGTTCAGGCGCTCCACGCTTCGAGAATACGAATGCGTTTTGGATCATCGGAATGCTCGATGGTTCCATCGACAAATCCGGCCGCGATGTCGTCGTTCATTACTGCGAGCGCTTCAGCATTCGCGTCGTGCTGAATCACATCGAGCAGCCAGATTTTTTCATTCATGCCAAAGCGCAATATGTCGCCGGCAAAACACGGCGCAGAATTTTCAAACGAAGACACGGCAATGCGGTGAAGATGCTTTTTGTTGCCGCCGCGATAGTGCAGGCGAGCGACAATTTCCTGACCGGGATAACAGCCCTTGTCGATCTCGACGGCATGCAGTCGATGTAGCGACAACGCTGGCGCCACCAGCTCACTCAACAGCGATTGTGGCAACCACGGCCATCCATTCTGCATCTGCGCGAGACGCCACGCGCTATCGCCGATGCTTTCGCTAGAGATTTGCAAGCTGTGCGAATCGCAACCCAGCAGAAGATTTTTCTGATCGTCTTGCGAAGCGTCATACAAAGGCAGTGCAGGGCCTGCGGAGAGGCTGCGAGGCAACAGCGCAGTCAGCGTGACTTTCGAGCGAAAGATGTAACGCTTCAGCGCGTCGACGACATGGGCGGCTTCACCACCGCGAAGCAGCAGCAGCAGCCGATCGTCGGCCAGACGTGTCAGATGGAACAGTGCCTGGACCCGGCCCTGCGGGTCGAGCCAGGCGCTGAATTGCCAGCGGCCAACGGCGAGCGCCGTGACGTTGCTACCGAACTGGGCGTGCGCAAACGCAATCGCGTCGGGGCCTTCGATCAGCACGGTTTCTGCGGAATAC
>CAIKJM010000290.1 GCA_903827735.1 uncultured Rhodanobacter sp.
GAAGTGAAACGCGCATGCGCCGATGGTAGTGTGGCTTTGCCATGCAAGAGTAGGTCACCGCCAGGGGCCTTATACCTCAGAACCCTCACCGGACTCGGTGGGGGTTTTGTTTTTATGGCCGTGCAGCTGCGCGCGCAGCGCGCGGGCTGCAACAGGTCTCCGCCAGGGGCCACACCTCACAACCCTCACCGGAGACCGTGGGGGTTTTATTCTGGGGCGTTGCAGGCGCGCCCAGCAAGCCAACGCCAACACGTCTCCGCCAGGCCTTACCGAATTAATCCCTCACCGGCAACGGTGTTTTTTTCTTGGGCTATGACAGGACGTGAGTAGCGTCGGCGGCTTTCGGTGCAAGCCTTGTATTTGCTGCCCATATCCTTCGATCTTGAGAGCGACGGTTATGCGGATTCGAAAATCCCTTGCCCTGGTATCTAGGGCGGCTGATGCGATGCCTTCGTTCTCCGTTCACTCGCGGATATTTCGAACATTAGTGACTTGAACGTAACCAGCTCCACGCTGCTGAACCGGCTATCAGGCGATTTGACTGATGCATTTTGTTTTGTCCATTTCGCATAAAGCCGTCGTCGCTAGTTTCCCAGAAAATTCTAAATGGCTTGGGACACGTCGCACAAAAAGCGTAGCGATCCGTGCCTTAATTCAAATCAGTGTCCAAAGTGGTCGAAGAAAGGGTTCGATCCCGCACGCAGTGTGTTTTGGGAATTTCGCTGAAATGACATCTTTCGCCTCAGCAGTCATCATATTGGTAACGTTCGAAGGCGCTCCCGATAACGATGGATCCTCGACTAAATCGCCGCCAGGAAGAATTGATCGCGCTTGTTCAGCGCGAAGGCTTTGTGGCAGTTGAGCAGGCAGCGTCGCATTTCGCTGTCACGCCACAAACCATTCGTCGCGACTTGGGCATACTTTGTGACGCCGGCTTGCTGCGGCGTTATCACGGCGGCGTAAGCCTGCCATCGAGCGTGGAAAATCTCGCTTACACCGCACGTCAGGGCCTGCTGCAGGCGGAAAAGCAGCGTATCGCCAACCTGCTAGCCAAACACATTCCCGATGATGCATCGTTGTTCATCAACCTTGGGACGACGAACGAAGACGTAGCGCGCGCGCTGCAGTCGCATAAAAATCTTCGCATCATCACCAACAATCTCAATGTGGCCATCATGTTGAGCAACAACCCGTCGTTCGAAGTGATCGTGGCCGGCGGCGTGGTGCGAGGGCGCGATCACGGGGTCACGGGTGAAGCGACGATCGAATTGATCCGTCAATTCAAAGTGGATTTCGGCATCGTCGGTATTTCGGGCATCGATCTGGACGGCACGCTGCTCGATTTCGATTTTCAGGAAGTGCGCGTGGCGCAGGCCATCATCGAACACTCGCGGCAGGTCTATCTGGCCGCCGATCACAGCAAGATTGGGCGTAACGCCATGGTCCGACTGGGGCCGATCTCGCGAGTCGACGCCTGGTTTACCGACAGCGCGCCACCCGAGCCGCTGGTGGCGGTATTGGAACGATCCGAAACGCAGCTGCATATCGCTAGCTAGACCCGTAATCCGATAGCTATTCGCTTTGAGGCCGCAACAGCGATGCTCTTCGTCGTTTCGCTGCATCGCAGCGTGCAACGTTCGTAATTGTTCGAATATGATCGTTGTCGGCAGATTTGAGCGGAATAAACTTTCTTTATTTTGCGAAAAAACTAAGTCATCTTTCGTTTTTCGTAATCCAGGTGCCTCATCGATTGATCGCGCGGCCCGTCACGGGCAGCCTCCGGCACGTGAGCCCGTTCTTGGAGTGGCATATGTTGGAGCAGGTCGACGTACTGGTGGTTGGCGGCGGCATCAACGGCGTCGGTATCGCCCGTGATGCCGTCGGTCGAGGCCTTTCAGTGATTTTGTGCGAACGGGACGACCTCGCCTCGCATACCTCCAGCGCCAGCACCAAATTGATTCACGGTGGGCTGCGCTATCTGGAGCAATTCGAGTTTGCGCTGGTCGGCAAGGCGTTGGCCGAACGCGAAGTGCTGCTGAAGGCGGCCCCGCACATCATCTGGCCGCTGCGCTTTGTTCTGCCTCATCAACCCCATCTGCGTCCCGCCTGGATGATTCGCATCGGGCTGTTTCTGTATGACCACCTCGGCCGTGGTCGCCGTACCTTGCCCGGATCACGCCGAATTCGTTTCAGCAAGCATGTGGTCGGCGGGCCATTGCGCGATGAATTTCATGTGGGCTTCGTTTACTCCGATGCCTGGGTGCAGGACGCTCGGCTGGTGGTGCTTAATGCCATGGACGCCGCACAGCGCGGTGCCGAAATAAACACGCACACGCGTTGCATCAGCGCAAAGCGCGATGGAGACCTCTGGATTGCCGAGCTCGAATCCGAGGGCGGCGCTCGCCGTACGGTGCGTGCACGTGCGCTGGTCAATGCGGCCGGTCCCTGGGCGGCGAGCTTTCTCGACGACATTGCCAAGGTCAAGCATGACCATGCGCTTCGCCTGATCAAGGGCAGCCATATCGTCGTGCCCAAGCTGTTTGACCATCGCTACGCCTATATCTTTCAGCAGCCCGATCGCCGCATCGTCTTCGCCATTCCGTACGAGCGCGATTTCACGCTGATCGGCACCACTGATATCGAGTACAACACCGATCCCTCGCATCCGACCATCGACA
>CAIKJM010000291.1 GCA_903827735.1 uncultured Rhodanobacter sp.
CACCGGTGCCTTGATGCCATCGCGCCGCGCCTCGGAGAGACCGATGGCAATCGCCTGCTTGGTCGACCGCGCGCCGTGCTTGCCCTTGCGAATATCCTCGATCACCTCACGCACATACTCCCCCGCCTGCGTGCTGGCGGACTTGCCCTCGCGCTTGTCCTTCTTCGCGGCGGCGCGCGCTTTCTCAACCGACATGGCGATGCTCCTGCGTATGACGTTGACTAACGACAGTGCTCCGATTTAGCGCGAGGGGCTGTGGATGTCGTGTCAATCGGGAGTTTTGAAAAATTCGTCAACTGCTAGACCGTCGACCTCATCGCATGAGCGTTGATGATTCGCAGTCGGCAATGCCGTTTCGACAAATCCCTTCCATCGCCGGCTGCCCGTTCGACGCCGACACGCCGCCATCTACGGCCACGATCGAGCCGGTCATAAAGCTGGCGTCGTCGCTGGCGAGGAAAGCGATGACGGCGGCTACTTCTTCGGGTTAGCAGATGCGGCCGAGTGCGATGCGCTCTTCGAATTTAGCGATAAGCGCCTCGTTGTCCAGCATGTCTTCGGTCATGCCGGTGCGGGTGAGGCTGGGGCAGACGGCGTTGACGCGAACGCCTTTCTTGCCGAGGTCCAGCGCCAGCGCGCGGGTGAGGTTGACCACGTCGCCCTTGAAGGCGTTGTACGGGCTCATGCCCCAGCCGCCGCCGGTGTCGGAAACGGACGCAGTGTTGACGATGCAGCCTTTGGTCTTGATGAGATGGGGAATGGCCGCACGGCTGCCGAAGAAGACGCCGTCGAGATTGGTGCTGATGACCTTGCGCCACGCCTCGTCGTCAATCTCGACCGGGTCGCCGGTTTCGGCGATGCCGGCGTTGTTGATCAGCACGTCGAGCTGGCCGAATTTTTCCACTTTCTGCGCGATGGCGCGGCCGATGGCAGCGGAATCGGCGACATCCGCCTTAAGCGCCAGCGTGCGTTCTGGCGGCAGTTCGCTGGCGATGTTGTCCGACTTGGGGGTGACCGACCAGCAGCACGTTGGCACCCTCCTGCGAAAACCGCCGCGCCAATGCCGGAGCGCGCGCCGGTGACGAGTACGGTTTTGTTGGCGAATCGATGCATGGCTGAAAACCCTCTCATTTGTTAGCACGCGCACGGGAATGTGCGGAGCGATGGATAGAGGGTGACGGCGCGTGGCTGGATGAGGCGTACCGAGACGGTGGCAGAGCGATCACGCGCTGGGCATTCAATAGCTTAGCGCGGGGTGATCGATGACGTTAACGCGGGTTCTAGCCGAGTATCCAGACGCTAGCCTCCATTCCAAGCAATAAAAAACCCTGCATGGCAGGGCTTTTTACATGGCAAATAGCGGTTGCCGAATCAGGCGAATGGATCGTCCAGCACGATAGTGTCCTCACGGTCGGCGCCGGTGGCGACGAGGGCGAGTTTGCAGCCGGAGAGTTCTTCCACCGCGCGCAGATACGCGCGGGCGGCGGGCGGCAGCTGGTTCCAGTCGCGGATGCCGGCGGTGGATTCTTCCCAGCCCGGGAATTCCAGGTAGACCGGCTTGCACTCGTCCCAGCCGTCCGCGTCGAGCGGGGCCAGCTCGCGGCGCTTGCCGCGGTACTCGTACGCGATGCAGACCTTGATGGTTTCCAGGCCGTCGAGCACGTCGAGCTTGGTGATCGCCAGGCCGTTGATGCCGTTGATCTGGGTCGCCCGCTTGAGCGCGACCAGATCGATCCAGCCGCAGCGGCGCGGACGGCCGGTGCTGGCGCCGAACTCGTTGCCGACCTTGCGCAGGCGCTCGCCCATCTCGTCGTTCAACTCGGTCGGGAACGGACCGCTGCCGACGCGCGTGGCGTAGGCCTTGCAGATGCCCAGCACGTAGTCGATATCGCTGGCACCCACGCCGGTACCGGCCAGCGCGCCGCCGATGGTCGTGTTGCTGGAGGTGACGTAGGGATACGTGCCGTGATCGATATCGAGCAGCGCGCCCTGTGCGCCCTCGAACAGGATGTTGCCGCCGCTCTTGCGCACGTCGTGCAGGATAGTGGCGACGTCGTCGACCATCGGGCGGATGTATTCGCCCCAGGCGAGCGCGTCCTTGAGCACCGTATCGTAGTCGACCGGCTCGGCCTTCAACCACTGGGTGAGGATGAAGTTGTGATAGTCGACGGCGGTTTTCAGCAGCGCCGGCAGCTCGTGCGGGTACATCAGATCGGCCACGCGCACGCTGCGGCGGGCAACCTTGTCCTCGTACGCCGGGCCGATGCCGCGACCGGTGGTGCCGATGGCCTTGCCGCCGGCGGCGATCTCGCGCGCCTTATCCACGGCGATGTGGTACGGCATGATCAGCGGCGTGGCCGGGCTGATCTTAAGGCGCGAGCGCACTTCGACGCCGTTGCCTTCGAGCTCGGCAATCTCTTCCATCAGCGCGGCGGGCGACAGCACCACGCCGTTGCCGATCAGGCACAGCGCGTCGTCGCGCAGGATGCCCGAGGGAATCAGGTGCAGCACGGTCTTTTTGCCCTTGATCACCAGCGTGTGGCCGGCGTTGTGGCCGCCCTGGAATCGGGCGACCGCGCTGACGCGCTCGGTCAGCAGGTCGACGATCTTGCCCTTGCCTTCGTCGCCCCACTGGGCACCAAGAATGACTACTGACTTACCCATGATGTTCTCGCTCAATTCTCAAGAATGATTTACCCCGTGGTGGGGCGACGTCGGTGACTAGATTCGCGATCCATCGCTCATCAAGTCACCCGGCCTGCGGCATCCTGCCTCCGGCGCGCGCCGGAACGGAATGCCTTTCAAGGCATTCCGTTAAACCCCGGCTCGCCCCCACTGGGCACCGAAGATAACTACTGACTTACGAATGATGTTCTCGCTCATGTTTGCATGCCCGCGGAGGGGCAACATCGGTGATGGAATAAATTATCCGGCCAGCGAGTAGGCTGGCAAAACTCGTGTTCAGTGCTTCGGCGACGGGTCGTCGAAGTAACGCAGGAATTCCGCATCGGGCTTGAGGATGAGCACGCCCTTGCCGTTCTTGAACGCCGTGTTGTACGCAATGAGGCTGCGGTAGAAATTGTAGAACTCCGGGTCCTGACCGTACGACTGCGCGTAGATGGCGGCCGCCTGGGCATCGCCGTCGCCGCGCACTTTTTCAGCATCGCGCTCGGCGTCGGCTTTCAGCACCACGACCTGGCGATCGGCGTCAGCCTGGATCCGGGTCTTGGCCTCCTGCCCGGCCGAACGCAGCTGGTTGGCTATCTGCACCTGTTCGGCGCGCATGCGCTTGTACACGGCGGCATCGACTTCAGCCGGCAGATCGATGCCCTTGATACGCACATCGACCACTTCCATGCCGAGGCTCTTGCGCGCGGCCGTATCGGCCACGGTGCGGGACTGCTCGGTGATCTGCTGCGTGCCGCCGGCGATGATGTCGTCCAGCTTGTGCGTGCTGAACTGGGCGCGCAATGCGTCGTTGATCAACGGCATCAGGCGCTGCGCGGCCTGCAGTGAATCACCGCCGGTGGCACCGTAATAGGCGGTGGCATTGGCAATGCGCCACTTCACGTAGAAATTGACGTCGACGCTTTTCTTTTCCGCAGTGATGTACTGCTGCGGCTGCGCGTCGAGCGACAGAATGCGGTTGTCGATGGCAACCACCTGCTGCAGCAGCGGAATCTTGGCGTGCAGGCCGGGCTGCTCGTCCGCGCGGACGATGCGGCCAAACTGCAGCAGCAGCGCACTGTGCCCCTCACTGACCACGAACAGGCTGTTGAGCCCGAGGATGATCAGTGCCGCAACCACGGCGGCGATAATGACCTTGTTCATGGCTGCTTGCCTTTGTCGTCTGCGGGCGGCGCATCGATGGTGGCGGGCACTACAGCGTTCACCGTGGCCGAGGTCGCCGGCGCCGCGCTGGATGCTTCGTTGCCGGCGGCCGGAAGATTGATGACGTTGCGCCCGCCCGAGCCGTCGATAACCTTGGTGTTGTTGGCCATCACCTGCTCCATGGTTTCCAGATACAGGCGGCGGCGCGTGACTTCGGGCGCGCCCTTGTATTCCTTCAGGATCAGGTTGAAGCGGGCGGTGTCTCCTTCGGCACGAGCGATGCGTTCGGCCTTGTAGCCCTCGGCGTCAGCCGCGATGCGCGAAGCGTCGCCGCGCGCGATCGGCAGTACCTTGCTGGCGTAGGCCTGGGCGGCGTTTTCGCTGCTCTGCTTGTCTTCGCGCGCGTTGTTGACGTCGTCGAAAGCGTCTTTGACTTCTTTCGGCGGCGCCACGTTCTGAAAGCTGATGTCGTTGACCTGTATGCCTGCGTTGTAGCCATCCAGGGTTTTCTGCACGGCCGCCTTGGCCTGTCCCGCCAGCGGCGTCGCGCCGCCGGAGAGAATCTGATCCATGGTGCTGGCGCCGATCACGCTGCGCACGGCCGACTCGGCGGCCGCCTGTACGGTGCCGTCGGGATCGTTGAGCGAGAAGAGATATTTCTGCGCATCGGTCACCTGATACTGCACGCTGAGGTCGACCGCGATGATGTTCTCGTCGCGTGTCAGCAGGGTGACCTGGTCATTGACCGAACGCACGCGCGCCGCGTCGACCTTCTCGACCGACTCGAACGGCTGCGGCAGCTTGAAGTGGAAGCCGGGACCGAGCGTGCGCGCATACCCACCGAAGCGCAGCACCACGCCGACCTGACGCGCTTCGATCACGGTATAGCTGCTCAGCAGCAAACCGACGACGATCAGAACGATAACGCCAGTGATGATGTTGCGCGACATCTGCTTGGGCGAGCCGAGCAATTTCTTGGCCTGCTTGAACAGGTCATCGAAAGGCGACTTGCCGCTGCCGCCATCCGGCTTGCGGTTGTTCTTGCCCCACGGATCACGCTTCTGCCCGTCGCCGGGTTCATTCCATGCCACTGTCAGTCTCCTTGGAGTCGGGAGGCCGGCAACCACGGCCGGAACACACGTTGAGGGGAATAGCGCATGCGAGGTAGCCAATACAGTCGAAACAGCGTGCTGCCCGGAAGGCTTTTGGCCGCACAAACACCACAGATTCTAACAGAGAGTGCCGCGATCGTCCGCGGTTCCACGTCCGGGTTTCAGGGCAGCGGCGCCTCGGCCAGCAGTTCACGCAGGAGCTGGGTCTCGGTCGCATCGCCGCCGCTCAGCGGCGCAATGACACTGCGCGGAGCATCGATGCGCAGCTGCCAACCGTGCTCGTCTACCGTTTCATCGGTAATCGCGCCGGCCGCCTTGAGCCGGGCATGCAGCCGACCCGCGGTCAGCGGCAGCTGCAGGCCGGACTGGATACGCTCGCCGCCGAGCAATTCACCCAACGCTTGGCGCAGCAGCTCCAAGCCCTCGCCCGTAGCCGCGGACAGCCACACCCGCACCGGCTTACCGGCGGCGTTGCGATCGATGCGCGGCGTGATGCTCGAACGAGCCGATGTGGCAGCCTCCTGAGGCTCACCGTCGGGCGTCACGCCTTCCGCTTGTACCAGGTCGATCTTGTTCATCACCTGCAGCTGCGGCAGGTCGCCGGCGTCGATTTCTTCCAACACGGTGTCGACGACGTGATGCAGGCGATCGCGCTCCTCGTCCGAGGCATCGCAGACGTGCAGCAGCAGATCGGCATCGCGCGCCTCGGCCAACGTGGCCCGGAAAGCGGCGACCAGATCATGCGGCAGCTCGCGGATAAAACCGACCGTGTCGGCCAGCACCGCCGGACCGCAGGCAAGGCCTTCGAGCTTGCGCACGGTGGGGTCGAGCGTGGCGAACAGCTGATCGGCCGCGTAAACCTCGCCGGTGGTCAGCGCATTGAACAAGGTCGACTTGCCAGCATTGGTGTAGCCAACCAGGGCTACGCGCGGCACGGTGTTGCGCAGGCGCGCACGACGCTGCTGGGTGCGCTGGGTCTGCACTTTTTCCAGCCGCTTGGTGAGCATCTTGACCCTCTCGGCGAGCAGCCGGCGATCGAGCTCGAGCTGGGTTTCACCCGGGCCGCGGTTGCCGATGGCGCCGCCACGCTGGGCGTCCAGGTGAGTCCAGCCGCGCACCAGCCGGGTCGCGATGTGTTTGAGCTGGGCAAGCTCCACTTCGAGCTTGCCCTCGTGCGAGCGGGCGCGCTGGGCAAAGATGTCGAGGATCAGGCCCGCGCGATCGACCACGCGAATGCCCAGGTGCTCCTCGAGATTGCGCTCCTGCACCGGGGTCAGCTCGTGATCGACCAGCACCAGATCGGCCCCGACCGCACGTGCGGCCTCGCCCACCTCATCGGCCTTGCCGGTGCCGATGAAATAGCGCGGGTTAGGGTTCTCGACTCGCGCCGCGATGGTGCCGAGCACCTCGGCGCCGGCGGACTTGACCAGCTCGGCAAATTCTTCGCCGCGACGCACGGTGTCGTGCTCGGCACGGGAGTGCGGCAACACGAGCAAGGCGCGATCGCCTCTTTTCTGTCTGTCAAACACGTGTGGGTGTGGCCTGATGGAAACCTACTCACTTCATGCGGGCTGCAGCCCCGTCAATCAAGCGTCGGCGTCGGCCGAAGACCCATCGCCATGGCCATCGTGACCATCCGGGCCGTCGTGACCGTTGCCGATCTTGACGTTGCGGCTGGGCACCACGGTGGAGATGGCGTGCTTGTAGACCATTTGGCTGACCTGATTGCGCAGCAGCACCACGAACTGATCGAACGACTCGACCGTGCCCTGCAGCTTGATGCCGTTGACCAGGTAAATGGCCACGGGCACGCGTTCGCGACGCAACGCGTTCAAAAACGGATCCTGCAACGATTGTCCCTTGGACATTTTTTATTCTCCCCTTGGTGCGACCAGGTCCGAGAAAAAACGCCAAAGGCGCCTCGGCCCAACAGTGCCCTGATCTTAACCGCTTTTAAATGGCTGATGAAAGGGGATTTTTGCGCCTCGAGTCGGCGTGCGGCAAAGTGCCAAGGCCGACGAATTTCTTGACACTACTGAGGCGCAGGACACGGTTAACGGGGCCGGCCGAGAAAGAGCTCTACGGCATCAACGGCACGGGCCAGCGGATGCGCTGTATCCGGATCGAATACGCGTGCACCGACGTCACTGCGCAGCCAGGTGATTTGTCGCTTGGCCAGCTGGCGGGTGGCGAAGATTGCGCGGTCGCGGAACTCGGCAGCATCGGTCTTGCCGTCCAGATGCTCCCACGCCTGCCGATAGCCCACGGCACGGATGGCGGGCAGATCCGCGTGCAGATCGTGGCGCGATCGCAGCGTTTTCATTTCATCGAGAAAGCCGTCCGCGAGCATGGCGTCGAAACGCTGCGCGATGCGCGCGTGCAGCGCGCGTCGGTCCTCGGGCAACAGTGCCAGCTTGAGCACGCGCCAGGGAAAGCGTGCATGGCCGCGCCGCTGAAGCTCGGACAGCGGTCGACCGGTGAGTTCGATCACTTCCAGCGCACGCTGCAGCCGCTGCGCATCGTTGGCGCCGATGCGTGCGGCAGCGACCGGATCAAGAGCGGCCAGGCGCGCATGCATGGCCGGCCACCCAAGCTGCTGCGCTTCGGCGAACAGCCGTTCGCGCAGCGCGGGATTGGCGTCGGGCAGATCGGACAAGCCCTGCTGCAACGCGCGAAAATACAGCCCGGTACCGCCGACCAGCAGCGGCACCCTGCCCCGCGCACTGATCCGCCGCATCA
>CAIKJM010000292.1 GCA_903827735.1 uncultured Rhodanobacter sp.
AAATCCAGGAGAGAATGCCGAAAACCAGGCTGACGATCGCCATGGTGCTGGTGGTGCTGGTGGTGCTGGTGGTGCTGGTGGTGCTGGTGGTGCTGGTGGTGCGGGTGGTCGGGTACGCCGGTTGATAGCTCATCGGTTCGCTCACGCGTGCAGGGTGGGAACAAAGCCTTCGTGATCGAAAGGCGGATGACGCATCATCCGCCTTTCAGCGCTTCCGTGACAGATCGCACTTGATGCTACAAGTCGAATTTAATGCCTTGCGCCAGCGGCAGCGAGTCGGAGTAGTTGATGGTGTTGGTTTGCCGGCGCATATAGACCTTCCACGCATCCGAGCCGGATTCGCGGCCACCGCCGGTTTCCTTTTCGCCACCGAAGGCGCCGCCGATCTCCGCACCGGAGGTGCCGATGTTGACGTTGGCGATACCGCAATCCGAACCTGCCGCCGAAAGGAACTGCTCGGCCGCGCGCAGGTTGTTGGTGAATATCGACGAGGACAGGCCCTGCGGCACGTCGTTCTGCATGGCGATGGCTTCGTCCAGCGTGCTGAACGGCATCACGTAGAGGATCGGCGCGAAGGTTTCGGTCTGCACGACTTCATGCGAATTGGCAATGCCGGTGATGATGGTCGGCAGCACGAAGTTGCCCTTGCGCTCGGTCAGCGCCCTGCCGCCGGTGAGCACCTTGCCGCCAGCTGCCTTGGCCTTTTCCACGGCGGCCAGATAGCCCTGCACCGCCTCGGGGCTGTTGAGTGGGCCCATCAGCGTGGTGGCGAGCGTGGGATCGCCGATCTTGCTTTCGACCTGGCCATAGGCCTTGACCAGGGTCTCGACCACGCTGTCATGAATCGAGTGATGCACGAACAGCCGGCGCGTGGTCGTGCAGCGCTGGCCGGCGGTGCCAACGGCACCGAACACGATGCCGGGGATGGCCAGCTTCAGGTCGGCGGTTTCGTCGAGAATGATCGCGTTGTTGCCGCCCAGCTCCAGCAGCGAGCGGCCCATGCGGTGCGCCACGCGCTCGCCGACCATGCGTCCGACCTTGGTCGAACCGGTGAAGCTGATCAGCGGGATGCGCTTGTCGTCCACAAACGCCTGCGAAAGCTCGGTGCCGGCATCGTTGAAAAGGAAGAACAGGTCAGGGAATCCGCCGGCCTTCAGCGCCTCGTTGCAGATCTTCAGCGTGGCGATCGCCGACAGCGGCGTCTTCGGCGACGGCTTCCAGATGCAGATGTCGCCGGCGATGGTGGCCAGCATGGCGTTCCACGCCCACACCGCGACCGGGAAATTGAACGCGCTGATGATGCCGACCAGGCCCAGCGGATGGTACTGGTCGTACATGCGATGGCCGGGGCGCTCCGAGTGCATGGTGGCGCCGTACATCATGCGGCTCTGGCCCACGGCGAAGTCGGCAATGTCGATCATCTCCTGAACTTCGCCATCGCCCTCGGGCTTGATCTTGCCCATCTCGAACGCAACCAGCGAACCGAGCGCATCCTTGTGCTTGCGCAGCGCTTCGCCGCACAGCCGCACCGCCTCGCCGCGCTGCGGCGCCGGCGTGGTGCGCCAGACCTTGAACGCTGCCTGGGCACGCTCGACGATCATCGCGTAATCCGCAGCGCTGGATGCATGCACGCTGGCAATCACTTCACCGGTCGCCGGGTTGACCGGCTGCAGCGTGCCGGCGTCGGTGGTCTTCGACCACTCGCCCTGACCGAGGTACGTGCCGGACTGCGCGTCGGAAAGGCCGAGCGCGGTGAGGATGGCGTGGGGCATGGGTAACTCCTGAGGCGGGCGTGGCACCTTGCGGCGCCGTGAATTGAAAGGACCTAGCCCGCCATTCTAGCAGGCGCCCCGTTTATCGGCCGGGGAGACGGTCCGCGAAACAGACGGGCAGTGCGCGTGCCCCGCCTTGGATCGCGCCATCGGAAGATCCATGCGAAAATCCCGCCGCTGCCCTCGTAGCTCAGTTGGATAGAGCGGCCCCCTCCTAAGGGGCAGGTCGGACGTTCGAATCGTCTCGAGGGCACCACTCATTCAAGCAAAAAGCCGGCACTGCCGGCTTTTTGCGTTTTCGTAGCAGACAAAGCGTCGCTCGGGCGCGGGCTCAGGAGCTGCACGACAGCATCGAGCAGCCGGCTTTCTGCCTTGCCCAGTCGGGACGCTTCTGCGCGTACTGCTCCCGCCCAGGCTGGTCGTTGTAAGGGTGGCGCATGACGTCCAGCAGTTCTTCGATACCGCGGTTGTCGCCCTGCTCGGCCCGATCGATCGCCTGCTGCGCGAGGTAATTGCGCAGCACGTAGCGCGGGTTAGCCGCGTTCATGCCGGCGCGACGCTGCCCGGTCGACTGTGGGTCGTCGGCCAGCCGTGCGGCGTAGCGCGCCAGCCAGGCGGTGAAGTCCGGTGTCGCCTGCTGCTTTTTCGCCTCGTCATAGAACGCGTCGTCGAACGGCGCGAGGCTGGAAGCCGCAAGGTCCAGATCAGCCAGCGCGCGGAACCACAGCGTCATGTCGACTTCGGCCTGCTGCAGCAGCGACTGCAGCGACTGCATCAGCGTCACGTCGTCGTCGCGGCATTCGGCCAGACCCAGTTTGGCCGCGATGGTGGCGCGCTCGGCCAGGCCGAACGCCGTGGCATAGCGATCGAGTCCGGCCTGCAGCGGATCGGTGCTGGCAAACAGCGGCGCCAGCGCACCGGCCAGCCGGCTCAGGTTCCACCACGCCACATTGGGCTGCTGGCCGAAGCGGTAACGGCGGCGCTGGGCATCGGTGGTGTTGGGCGTCCAATCGGCATCGAAATTGTCGACCCAGCCATACGGGCCGTAGTCGATGGTGAGACCGAGAATCGACATGTTGTCGGTGTTCATCACCCCGTGCACAAAGCCCACCCGCATCCACTGCGCCACCATCTGCGCGGTGCGCTCGCATACGGTCGCAAACCATTCGGCATAGAGCGCTTAGCCCTCGCCTTCCAGCTCCGGAAAATCGCGCCGGATGGTGAAATCGACCAGCTTCTTGAGCAACGCGATATCGCCGCGCGAGGCCGGCAGTTCGAAGTTGCCGAAGCGGATGAACGACGGCGCCACGCGGCAGACGATGGCGCCGCGCTCTGGTGCGGCGTTGCCGTCGTAGAACATGTCGCGCACCACCTGCTCGCCGGTATCGACCAGACTCAGCGCGCGCGTGGTCGGCACGCCCAGATGATGCATCGCCTCACTGCATAGAAATTCGCGCACCGACGAACGCAGCACCGCGCGGCCGTCCGCACCGCGCGAGTAAGGCGTCAGGCCGGCACCCTTCAGCTGCAGCTCCCAGCGCTCGCCGCGGGCGTTGACCGTTTCGCCTAGCGATATTGCCCGGCCGTCGCCGAGCTGGCCGGCCCAGTTGCCGAACTGATGGCCGCCGTAGTTGGCAGCGTAGGGCTCCATGCCGGTCAACAGGGCGTTGCCGCCAAAAACCTGGGCGAATGGCGGATCGAGCACATCCTCCTCACTGAAACCAAGCGTCGCCGCCATCTCGCGCGAATACGCCAGCAGGCGCGGCGCGCTCACCGGCGACGGATCGATGCGCGAATACGCGGCGCCCTCCACCTGCCGACGGCGCGAGCCCAGCACCGCATCGCCGGGCAGCTCGCGGATGAACGCATTGTCGAAGGTCGGTTGATGCATACGGCGCGCGCCTGAATGGTCGAACAAACGATATGGGGATGCGTCGGCCGATCGCCAATGATGTCGACCGGTGCAGCGGCTATAGTCGCGCTTTCTCTGTTACCGCCGCACGCTATGAACGAGTCCGTCAGTCCTTTCCTCACCGCCGATCTGCAGCCTGGCGACGAACCTTATATCGACGCTACGCGTCTCTGGGTCGAGCGTGCCGTGGTTGGCCTCAACCTGTGTCCGTTCGCACGCGCACCGATGGTGCAGCAAAAGATCCGTTACGTGGTCAGCCACGCGCGCGACACCGACGCGCTGCTGGACGATCTGCTCGGCGAGCTGCAGAGCCTTCATGCGATCGACGCCAGCGAGTGCGAAACCACGCTGCTGATCCATCCGCACGTGCTGGGCGACTTTCTCGACTACAACGACTTTTTAGACAGCGCCGATGCCGCGGTGGAAACGCTGGGGCTGGAGGGCGAACTGCAGGTCGCCAGTTTTCATCCGCATTATCAATTCGCCGACAGTGATCCGGACGATATCGAGAATTTCAGCAACCGCTCGCCCTACCCCACGCTGCACCTGCTGCGTGAAGCCAGCGTGGAGCGCGCGATGGAAGCGATGACCGACACCGACGCCATTTACCGGCGCAATATGGACACCTTGCAGCGTCTGGGAACCGAGGGCTGGCAGGCACTGTGGCGCGATAGCGACGCCTGATGGCGGCGCGTTGAAACGCCCCGGTTCATATCCGCCGCGAGCGATGCTGTCATGCTGACGTGTGAACAGCCTCGCCAAACCCTACGCGGAAAGCATCGATCCCAGCATCCGCTGCACATCGTGCGAAGCCATCTGCTGCCGACTCACCGTGGTGCTGATGCCCGAGGATCACGTGCCCGAATGGCTGATCGATCGCGATCTGCACGGCATGGAAACGCTGGCCAAAGGCGACGACGGCTGGTGTGCCGCGGTGGATCCCAACACCTCGCGCTGCACGATCTACGACGAGCGACCGTCGATCTGTCGCAAGTACGCGATGGGCAGCCCCAGCTGTCAGGATGAGCGGCTGAAGTGGTACGGCGAGCCCGTGCCGACCCTCGTCAATCTGATCTAAAGGCATTAGACCGCCGCCGCTAATCACGCGGGATCGAAAATCCTTGCAGCTTCTGCCGCATCGATGGCACGCCATTCGCCCGGCGGCAAGTCGCCCAACGTGAGTCCACCCACTGAAACGCGCTGCAGGGTTTCGACGTGGTTGCCGGCCGCGGCAAACATCCGACGCACTTGGTGATAGCGGCCTTCGGTCACGGTCAGACGCGCGTGGCGCGGCCCGAGCACTTCCAACGAAGCAGGCGCCAGCGGCTCTTTCTCCGACTCCAGCATCATCGTGCCGCTGGCGAACAGCTCGCCTTCGTCGCCGCGCAAATCCTGCGCCAGCGTCGCCTCATACACCTTGGCTACCTGAGCCTTGGGCGAAATGATCCGATGCAGCAGCGCACCGTCGTCGGTAAACAGCAGCAGTCCGGTGGTATCGCGATCGAGTCGACCGACGCTGGACAGCGACGGCGTGCGCACGTTGTAGCGCGGCGGCAGCAGATCGTAGACCACCCGCCCCGGATCCTTGCGCGAGCAGGTCACGCCGAGCGGCTTGTTCATCATCAGCACCAAACCCACCGGCGGATCGATGGGCTCATCGTCGATGCGGATGGTTTCATGCGGCACGACGTCGTCGGCGTACAGCACCTCCCCCGCAAGGTCGGTAATGCGCCCGGCGCGAAACATCTGCGCGACGTCCTTGCGGCTGCCGTAGCCCAGATTGGCGATCAGTTTGACTAACTTCATGGTTTGACCCGTTTCATTGCCGCACTCCGCTTGCTTCGATCACCTTGAAACCCTCTTCCAGTACCACGACGCGCGTCTCGCGAAAACGTCGGGTCAGCAGCCCCTCGTACGGCAGGTGGCGATTGGCCACCAGCCACAAACAGCCGTCCGGCTGCAGCGCATCCGCCGCGCTGGTAATGAACGCCTGACCCAGCGCCGGCAGATCGGCGCGACCTTGATGAAACGGCGGATTGCTGACGATCGCATCGTAGGTCTGCCGCAGACCGCGCGTAACGTCATGCCAGTGGACGGCTACTTCCGGGGCATGCCCGCTGGCGCGACAGGCGCGATCCAAATTGATCCGCGCCGGCTCCAGCGCACGCGCCTCGGCCTCGTACAGGTCCAGCGCCGTCACGCCGGGACAGCGCGCGATCAGCTGCGTTGCCAGATAGCCGTAGCCCGCGCCCAGATCGGCCACGCGACCGTGCAGGCTGGCGGGCAGATGCGACGCCAGCAGTGCCGAGGCGCGATCGACGCGATTCCAAGCGAACAATCCGGGCCGACTGATATAGCCGTCCATCATCGCGCGCGGTGCATCCAGGGCCTGCCATTCGTCTCGCAGCGGCTGATCGATATCGGCGCTCGCGGGCGTGCTCCAGAAGACCCGGCATTTGTGCTTGGAAAGGTGCTGCACGGCGCGGGCCAGCTTGGACAGATCGGCTTCGCCTGACTTGGCGCCTTCCGTATTGGGCATGCTCGCCAACAGCGTGCCGCCAGGCGCGAGATGCTGCAAAGCGCGCGCGAACAGCGCGCGCGATTCGTCGCGCTGGCGTGGCGGTAACACCATGACCAGGTCAAATTGCTCGCCCTGCGCGGGCTCACCAACGGCAAAGCCGTTGCGCGCCAGTTCGTCCGCAAACGGCATAAAGCTCTGCTGGCAGAGCCAGCGTTTCGACGCTGTCTCGCGCAGCCTCACGCCCGCGCGCGCGTTCAAAAAAAGCACGCGCCCATCTGCCGGCAGGCGAAGTTGGGCCGACTCGAAAGGAAAGAACAACGCATCCAGCGCCGCATCGGGCGGCGCTGCGAACACACCGGCAGCCGTCACAGGATTTCTTGGCAGTAAAACGAGCCGCCATTGTACTTGGCTATCGGGCCGGTCATCGAAATGAGGGGCTGAACCTGCGTCAACAGCAGCGCTTTCGCTGCGGCAACGGCTGGTATTCAATGAGCGCTACGCCACCTTGTTCGTGGACACACTCGCTCATGCCGAAAACACTGCGCAGCCACTCCCTGTTTTGCGGTTTGCTCGGCGTCGCGGTTGGGCTTGTGGTAGTTCACACGCTCGCCTACACGGCAGCGTTTTCGGCTCCGCGCGGAATTTTTCTCGGCTTGCGTTCGCGCGCAGCATTCGAGATCGGGCTGTTTTTATGGGACGCCGTCGTCGTCTATGGTCTGGGCGCGGGCGTGATCACCTTTGGTGCGCTGCTGGCCGCGTATTGCTCGTTCGCTGTGCCCACCGCGCGATCGACGCTGTTTTACCTTGCAGGCATCGTGCTCACGATCTATGTGCTTATACCGCTGGCCGAACACATGCCGGTATCGCTGGCGCTGTCACGCCAGTGGTGGGCTTACGGTCTGGAACTCTCGCTGGTGGTCAGCGCGTTTCTCGCCCTGGTGGTCGCGCGGGCCATCTCGGCCACGCGACGCAGAGCAGAGGAACGGCCGGAGAACTGAGCGACGCCCGGCGGCAACTCCGAACACTGCGTCAAGTTAATGGCTAGCTGCGGCAGACGCCGATGACGCCGGCAGTTCGTCAAGCATCTGCTTGGCCAGCGGCTGGTAGCCGCCGTCGAAGTGATGGTCGCCCTTCTTCGGATGCATGACGATCCACTTGGGCACATTGGGCTCGGTACATACGGTGTCGTCGGCATCGTCCAGGCCGTAGTAGCAAACCACCGGCGGTTTGCCGCCGAGCGCCTGCAGCGGCGGCATGGCGTCGTATTCCTTGATCGGGTTGATGCTTTCCATCACTGCTTTGAAGTGATCCTGGAACCAGCCCTGCTTGATCATGTAACCCTCGAGCTCGATCTCGAAATTGAGCTCCTTGCTCGGCGCCAGCAGCACCAGCTGGGTGATGCGGGCACGGTTCACCGGGCTGAGCTTGTTGACCAGGGTAGGCAGCAGATCGGCGCCGAACGAATAGCCAATCAGCCAGATGCGCGGCTTGTTCCACGCCGTGGTGTATTTGGTCATCAGCGCGTCCAGCTCGGCAGCGGATTCGTCGGCCGTGCGGTTGCGCCAGTAGTACTTGAACGTATTGACGCCGAGCACCGGAATGCCGCGGTCGATGAACGCGATGCCGAGGCGACGATCCAGGTCGGCCCAGCCGCCGTCGCCGGAATAGATGATCGCCATCACATCGCTTTTGCCGGCCGGCGGCGGCGAGCTGAAGCTGCTCACCTGCATCGGCACGGCAACGCTCTCGAGGCTGACGCGGGCGAACGGTCGCCAGATCAGCAGCACGACCGCCACCACCACGACTACGATGGCCAGCGCCATGAGCTTCTTGTGTTTCATCGGCCGGCCTTTCATCGACGTAC
>CAIKJM010000293.1 GCA_903827735.1 uncultured Rhodanobacter sp.
ACGAGTGACGAGTGGATACGCACGCGCACAGGCATTCGCCAGCGCCACATTGCGGCGGACGGCCAGACCACCGGTGACCTTGCATTCGACGCCGCGCAGCGCGCCCTGGAAGCCGCCGGCGTCAAGGCGTCCGAGCTCGATCTGATCGTGCTGGGCACGACTACGCCTGACCTGATTTTTCCGTCCACCGCCTGCCTTGTGCAGCATCGCCTCGGCGCCAACGGCTGCGCGGCGTTCGACGTCAATGCGGCCTGCTCGGGTTTTGTCTATGCGCTGGGCGTGGCCGACAAGTTCATCAAGAGCGGGGCGTCCAAAAAGGTGCTGGTGATCGGTGCCGAAACGTTGACCCGCATGGTCGACTGGACCGAGCGCGAAACCTGTGTGCTGTTCGGTGACGGTGCCGGCGCCGTGGTGCTGGAAGCGTCGAGCGAGCCGGGCATTTACGCCACCTGCCTGCATGCCGATGGCGGCCACAAGAATCTGCTGTACAACCCCGTTGGCGTATCGGTCGGCTTTACCGACGAGCCGAATCACGGCGTGCGCATCCGCATGGCCGGCCGCGAAGTGTTCAAGGTCGCGGTGAAAACGCTGGATTCGCTGGTCGACGAAACCCTGCAGGCCGCGGGCATGCACGAGTCGGACATCGACTGGCTGATTCCGCACCAGGCCAATCTGCGCATTATCGAAGCCACCGCCAAGCGTCTGAAGATGTCGATGGATCGCGTGATTGTCACGGTCGACCAGCACGCCAATACGTCGTCCGGTTCGGTGCCCTTGGCGCTGGATCACGCCGTGCGTTCGGGTAAGGTGCAGCGCGGCCAGAATCTGTTGCTGGAGGCTTTTGGCGGAGGCTTTACCTGGGCCTCGGCGCTGCTGCGTTACTGATAGCAGCTTCGCTTTATCCAGCCTCACCATCGATGCCGCCTCCGAGCGGCATCGTTGTATTTTGGCACTGCGCCGCCGGATACAGCTGCGTATGGCTGCAGATGCTGGCACCATGGCGGTTTTCCCCGAAAGAATTCGCCTGACTCATGAACGCAAAGTCCGCCTCGCTTGCTTTTGTTTTCCCTGGCCAGGGTTCGCAGTCGGTCGGCATGCTGGCCGAACTGGCCGTTGCGCACCCGGAAGTGCAGACAACGTTTGAAGAAGCCTCGCAGGGCGCCGGCCTCGATCTGTGGAACCTGGCCGCGAACGGGCCGGAGGATCAGCTCAACCGCACCGAAAACACTCAGCCGGCCCTGTTGGCGGCCAGCGTAGCGGTGTGGCGGGTATGGCAGAAGCTCGGTGGCGCGCAGCCTTCGCAGCTCTCGGGCCACAGCCTCGGTGAATACAGCGCCCTGGTCTGTGCCAACGCGCTGTCACTGCACGATGCCGCCTCGCTGGTGGCCGAGCGTGGGCGTTTGATGCAGGCGGCGGTGCCCGCAGGCGTCGGCGCCATGGCGGCCATCCTCGGCGGTGACGATGCGCAAATTGCGGCCGTGTGCGAAGAGGTTGCGCAGGGTCAAGTCGTCTCGCCCGCCAACTTCAATTCGCCCGGCCAGCTGGTGATTGCAGGCGACGCCGAGGCGGTCGATCGTGCTCTGGCGCGACTGGCCGAAATGGGCGTAAAGAAGGCCATCAAGCTGGCGGTGTCGGTGCCTTCGCACTGTATGTTGATGCGCGATGCGGCCGATCGTTTGGGTGAGCGGATGGCGTCGATCTCATGGCAGCTGCCGTCGATTCCGGTCGTGCAGAACGCTGATGCCAAGACCTATGCCACGGTCGACGATATTCGCAGTGCGCTGCAGCGCCAGCTATACCTGCCGGTGCGCTGGACGCAGTGCGTGCAGGCGCTGGCCAGCGGCGGCGCCACGCGACTTGCCGAATGCGGTCCGGGCAAGGTACTGACCGGCTTGATCAAGCGTATCGACAAGACCCTCGAAGCGCGCGCGATCGGAACGTCTGCCGATATAGCCGCCGCCGTTGCCGAATGGGCCTGACTGCGCGCGCTTTTTTCGATATCAATCTTTAACTCCGCGAACATCAGGACAAATCGATGAGCAATACATTGCAAGGTGAAATCGCGCTGGTGACCGGCGCCAGTCGCGGCATCGGCGCCGCTATCGCCGACGAGCTGGCTGCTATGGGCGCCACGGTGATCGGCACGGCGACCAGCGAAAGCGGTGCGGCCGCGATAGGCGAGCGTCTGGCCGCCAGCGGCGGGCACGGTCGCATGTTGAACGTCACCGACAGCGCCGCGGTCGAGGCGCTAATCGACGGCATCGGCAAGGAGTTCGGCGCGATCTCGATTCTCGTCAACAACGCCGGGATTACCCGCGACCAGCTGCTGATGCGCATGCGCGAAGAAGACTGGAACGTGATCCTCGATACCAACCTCAGCTCGGTCTATCGCACGTCGAAGGCGGTGATGCGTGGCATGATGAAGGCGCGCAAAGGTCGCATCATTTCGATCGCCTCGGTGATCGGCCTGACCGGGAATCCGGGCCAGTCCAAC
>CAIKJM010000294.1 GCA_903827735.1 uncultured Rhodanobacter sp.
CGTCTCTGACCTCGACGCGCAGCTTGCCATCGGCGAGCCGCGCGGTCAGTCGATCGCCCGGTTGGGTGGCGGCGACCGAGCGCAGCACGCGACCGGCGTCGTCGAACACGATCGCGTAACCGCGCTCCAGCGTCGCCAAAGGGCTGACCGCATGCATCGCGCGAGCGATATGGCGGATGGACGTCTGCTTGCGTTCCAGCGTCAGCGCCATGGCGCGACGCAAACGCTGATCCTGTTCGGCCAACCGACGCGCCAGTAGCGGCAGCCGCGCGCGCGGGTGCTGGGCGAGCAGGCGGTTGTGCAAACGTTCGATTCGAACATGGCGTAGCTGGCTCTGCTCGCGCAGCACGCTGGCAAGACGGCTTTGCAAATGAATCAGCCGCTCGCGATCGCGGGCCAGGCGCGCCTGCGGGCGCTGTGCCTGCAGGCGCGCCAGCAGATGATCGACACGCTGCGAATGGGCCTGCAGCTTGCGCTGTTGCAGCGTCAGCAGACGCATCTGCAGCTGCTGCAGATGCCGGGCAATCGCCACGGCATCGGGCACCAGCAGTTCGGCCGCGGCCGAGGGCGTGGGTGCACGCAGGTCGGCGACGAAGTCGGCGATGCTGAAGTCGATTTCATGGCCAACCGCTGAAACGACCGGTATGGTGCTGGCATGGATGGCGCGCGCGACCGCCTCGTCGTTGAACGCCCAAAGGTCTTCCAGCGAACCGCCGCCGCGGGTCAGCAGCAGCACGTCGTAGCGCTGGCTGGCGGAGGCTTTCTTCAGCATTCTGACGATGGCCGGTGGGGCCTCGCGGCCCTGCACCGGTACGGGCAACACCTCGACGTCAGCGAGTGGCCAGCGCCGGGCCAGCACGCTGAGCACGTCGCGCACGGCCGCACCGGTAGCCGAGGTGATCACGCCGATGCGGCGGGCGTAGCGAGGCAGCGGACGCTTGCGCGCCGGCGCGAACAGGCCTTCGGCATCGAGCCGCGCTTTGAGCTGTTCGAACTCGCGCTGCAGCGCGCCTTCGCCGGCCGGCTCCATCGACTCGGCAACCAGCTGAAACTCGCCGCGGGGCTCGTACAGGCCGACCTTCGCGCGCAGCAGCACCTGCATGCCGTCAACCGGACGAAAGCGCAGCGACGCACTTTTCGGTTTGAACATCGCGCAACGCACCTGCGCGCCGCTGTCTTTCAGGGTGAAGTACAGATGCCCCGACGCCGGCTTCGCGACGTTCGACAGCTCACCCTCGATCCACACGAACGGAAACACGTCGCCCAGCAGGTCGCGCACCAGCCGGTTAAGCGTGCTGGGCGTGAGAACGGATCGGGTGGGTTGATCGTCAGGGGAAATCATCGGACGGCGAGCCTAACATGCGGTGCGCACGCTGCCGTTGGACGCGGTCGTTAGCTGCGTGCCGGCGTTCATCGGCTATGTGATTGGCACCAGTGGCTTACTCGTCGCCGTCGACTGCAAGCTGCGCGTTGCGCTTCTGGCGCGCGCGCAACCGAGCGCTGCGCACTGCCAGGTTCAGCGCGAACCAGGCGGCGAGCAGCGCAAACGGCCATGCGATCACCGCGGGCCACAGCACGGCCACGATGCCCGACACCAGTAGCACGACGGTGCCGGCCAGCATCGGACCGATCGAGGCATCGCCGAGCACGCGGCGATTGGTCAGCACGGCGCCCACGCTGTTGGCGATGCGCAGCGCGCCGACCGCGGCGCGGCTGGAGCTGCCGCCACCGTGGCGAACACGCGGTGGCCGCGCTTCGCTGCTGCGCACTTTTTCGGTGGTGCGATGGCGGCGCTGGCGCGGCACCAGCACGATCTCGGTGGCGTTTTCCAGATCGCGCTCGTATTGCGCGGCGAGCTGGCCGGCGAAGGTATCGTCCTCCACTGCCACGTCGATTTCGTGGTTGCTGAGCCAGCTGGCGATATTGAGGTTGGACGACCCTACGCGCGCCCACTGGCCGTCGGCCACGGCGGTTTTGGCGTGCAGCATCGAGCCGTTCCACTCGAAAACGCGGATACCGGCCTTCAGAAGCGGACGGTAGCCGGCGCGCGACATGCCGGCTACCACCGGGATATCGCTGCTGCCGGGCACCAGCAGGCGCACGTCGACGCCGTCACGCGCCGCCGCAACCAGCGCCTGCACGTAGGGCGACACGCCGACGAAGTACGCATCGGTGAGCCAGAGGGTCTTGGTTGCCATGGCGGCAATCAGCTGATCGAGCCGATACATGCTGGCGCTGGCTGGCTGCGTGGCGATGATGCGCACGTCCGTGGATCCGACCGGATCGATCGGATCAGCCACGGCGGAAAAAGCCGGTAGTGCAG
>CAIKJM010000295.1 GCA_903827735.1 uncultured Rhodanobacter sp.
TGGAGCTGGGCGGCCTCACGCCCTCGTATGCGCAGATCGCGCTGGCGCGCGAAAAGCTCACCATTCCGCTGTACGTGCTCATTCGTCCCCGCGCCGGCGACTTTCTCTACAGCGACCTCGAATGCGAGACCATGCTGCGCGATATCGAAGCCTGCGCAAAGGCTGGTTGCGATGGTGTAGTCCTCGGCGCGCTCGATGCCGACGGCCACGTCGACCTGCTGCGCTGCCGTTCGCTGATGGCCGCCACGGGCAATATGGGAGTGACCTTCCACCGCGCCTTTGATCTCACTCGCGATCCGCTTTCGGCACTCGAAGACATCATCGCATTGGGCTGCGAGCGCGTGCTGACCTCGGGTGCGCAGGTGACGGCGATCGAGGGAGCCAAGTTGATTCGTCAGCTGGTCGAGCTGGCTGCGGGACGTATCGCCGTGATGCCGGGGGCAGGGGTAAGTGCCGGAAATATTTGTGAGCTGATCGCGCTGACAGGAGCGATCGAGTTTCATGCGTCGGCGAAGCGGCCGCATGCGTCGCAGATGAAATGGCAGCTACCGTTGCTGAAGGATATGCAGGATGGAGAGTGGCAGAGCGATGTCGAACAGGTACGAAACATCAGCATGGCATTGAACGCAGCGCGACACGCTAAGAACAAATCGGCCGTGGACGGTTGACCCATGCCGGCTCATTGCGCCATCACCGTTCGAAAATTCGAAGTAACAGAATCTCTGATTTATCGGAACCTGCGTTTGTCGGCGCTTGAAGAATCACCCGCCGCTTTTTCGAGCAATCTCATTGCAGAGCAGTCGCGTACCGACGATGAATGGGCCTCGCGGCTTCGGATAGCGAGCAACTCGGGGTTTGATCTGCCGCTCATCGGTTACGTCGGTGTGGAAGCGGCCGGTCTGGCCTGGGGTAAAGTCGATCGCTCTGACAGCACCATCGTCAACGTTTACCAAATGTGGGTAGCGCCTGAATGTCGTGGCCGTGGTCTGGCACGTCTTCTATTGCGATCGATCGTTGATTGGGCGGTATCACTGCGCGCTCGCTCATTGCAGCTCGGAGCGGTCTGTGATGACTCACCGGCCATGCGCTTGTATATCAGCGAAGGTTTTGTGCCGTTGGGACAAATCGCGCCATTGCGCTCCGGCTCCATGCTGATGGTCCAAAATATGCGGCTGCACATTCCTCAGTCCGCTGTTTGAATGCGCCGGCCAATACAGAATCGTCCCTGGCGCTCTTTTGACGGCGCGCGGAAAATCTTGGCGTTTCAACGAATGGGATCTGACTGTGTCCGCATAAAGTCTGAAAAGTGTCCGCGGACAGCGTAGACACGCTTCTGTGAAAACATAACCTGCTGAGCGATGCCCGGATCGTTGCAGTTAAGCTTCATGTTTTCGCGCAACGCTTAAAGCGTCATATCAGGATTAATCATGGATCACCCGCTGGATCGACCGATCTGGACAGCGCTGACAACCCGACAAGCCAGCGTTGCCCAAGAGGCGGGTGGCGTGCGTCGCTACGATCCGGCGTTTGCTCCCTTTGCAGCAAGCGCAGAGGGCACAACCGAAAGCTTGGCGACTTTGGCCGAATTGGTTCCAGCAGGAAGTCAAATCTATTTGCAGCAAGCCGAGTCGATTGCGCCGCCGCCAGGCTTCAGACTGTTACGAGCGGTTCCCACAGTGCAAATGGTTGCTGAGCAAGTGGGAGAACCCAACGGCGCGTTCGCCATGGAGGAGCTGACCGACGCCGACGCGCCGGAGATGCTTGCGCTGGCATTATTGACAAAACCCGGTCCCTTTGCGAAGCGAACACACGAACTCGGTCGGTTTCTCGGCGTGCGTCACGATGGCCGTCTAATCGCTATGGCCGGCGAGCGGATGAAAGCGGGTGCTTTCACCGAGGTGAGCGGCGTCTGCACTCATCCCGACTATCGCGGCAAAGGCTATGCGGCGGATCTGATGCGTGCCGTGGCCTGCACCATGCTGGCACGCGGGGAGACGCCGTTTCTTCATGCTTTTGCAGACAATACCGGGGCCATTGGGCTTTACGAGCGGCTCGGCTTCGTCGTCCGCTGGCGACCGATTCTTATGGCAATGGAGCGGATTTGAACATCCGCATCCGTGGACCGATATCGATTTTGGACACCGAACCTTAGTTAGCGTGCCATTTGAAAATGCTTTTCTCGGTTGGGCTTAAGCCCCAATCGGCATCAACCCTGCCGGCGTCATCGCGAAGATGCGTTCGTCCACTGTGGGTGGGGTTTCATGCACTCCCATCAACCTACCGAACGCCGTAAGCAATGCGACGCGCTCACCAAAACGGACAGCCAAAACGCGCTTACGTGATTTGGCGTGGCGGGTTACGCTGGCAAAAGCCCCGCTGCGCGGTAACTGTCAATCAGTGAGTCGTACAGCGCGATATCCGAACGGCTTCTTGCCATCAATTGGGCACCGGCGACGGCCGCAAAAATGGCACGCGCGCGTGGTTCGCTCTTTTCAGGACTGACCACGCCTGCAGCGATAAGAACCTTGGCCAGCCACGCGACATTCACGTCGGCAAAGGTCTGCACTTCTTTCTTTACCGCTTCGGGCAGGTCGTCGTACTCGGCAGCCATGAAGCTGCACATGCACATGCGGTTGTCGCTCTCCAGCGGCTTGCGGAACGTGTCTGGATAGTCGCGCAGGCTTTGGATCGGATTCGAGGAATCGGCCAGCAAAGCATCTAGACGATTCGCTGAGTCCTCCCAGTAACGTTTCGCTACGGCAGCGCCGAGATCGGCCTTGCTGGGGAAGTGGTGATACATGCTGGCGGCCCGGATGCCGACATCTTCGGCGAGCTCGCGAAAATTCAATCCGCCGTAGCCGCGCGCCTGCGCGGCGCTTCGTGCTGCTGCCAGGATGTTTTCCCTGGAATTTGAGCTCACATCATTTTTCACGGCTGCAGCCCTCGAGCGAAAACAAAACACCGTTGTTGACGGCGGAGATTATATCCTGCAAAGTGTACCTACCAAGTGATTGGTAGGTACATTCTTCCACACGTAAATTCGCGCCGCCGTCTTCTCCCGGCTCCTTCAACGCCCGGCTTACCAACATTGAGAAAAAAGCACCATGACAAACAAACTCCGCCTCTTTACATCCCCTTCGGCCTTCCCAAACCCCCAGCGCCTTCGCCTTTTCCTGCATGAAAAGGGTATTGCCGATCAGTTCGATGAGCGCATTTACGATATGTCGCCGGTCGGCGAGCAGCGGCAATGGCCGCATCTGAAAATGAACCCGTGGGGCGAAACGCCCACCTTGCAGCTGGCTGACGGCAGTTTTATTTCCGAGACGGCTGCCGTCGTGCGGTATCTCGATCAGTCTTTCCCCGGGCGCAAGATCATGGGCGACAGCGCGCTGGAGCAGGGCCTCGACAACATGTGGGATAACCGCGTCTGGGTGCACATCCTCTATCGCATCGTGACCGCTTTCCACGTTCTGCATCAGGGCCTTGGACCCAAGCTTGAACTCACTACCAATCATGCCTGGGGCGAGCATTGCCGCAAGGAAGCCTTGGCGCATGCGGGTCTAGTCAATCAGCATTTGTCGGATGGACGCGAGTGGCTGCTCGGCGGCGATGCACCGACCTTCTCGGACATCACGCTGGCCACCGCCATCGCGTTTTCCAAGTTCCCGGTCAACGCGACCCCGTTGGATGAACGCTTCGAACATCTGGATGCGTTCTGGAAGCGCTGGCAGCGTCGGCCGAGCTTTCAGGCGGCGTATGCCGATCGCAGCAGCGGCGTGCCTGAGCTGGATAATTCTAAGTAAAAATAATCCGAACGGATGGCGAATGATCTGCGTGGACTTGTCTTGAGATTAAGTCGCAACCGGCACCAATCCCGCCGGTGTAACGGCAACAATGCGTTCGCCCGGTGCGGGAGAGGATTCATGCAACCCCGTCAACGTACCGAACGCCGGCAGCAGCCCGCTGTGTTCACCAAAACGAAAGGCCGGCAGGCGATGCTTTCGCCAGCCATCGTGCAGCATGACGCCGGGGTGGACGTGGCCTGCGAGGACATAGCAGCCCTCGATGGTGGCGGGCTCATGGCGCAGCAGGATGTTGTCGATGCGCAGCGATTCGGGGATGACTTCGAAGCTGAGGTCGCGCGCGTCGAAATGGCGGTCGTGGTTGCCGGCGATCAGGGTCATGGTGATGGCGGCGTGTTGCTGTCGCCACGCGTTGACCTGCTGAATCCAGGGGGCATCGAGCGGCGCGGCGCCGTGAACCAGGTCACCGAGTACGAAGACGCGCGTAGGCCGGTAATGGGCGATCAATACATCGAGTCGGGCGAGATCGTGAGCCGTCTGGCCTGTCGGGACCGCCACGCCGGAACGCCGCAGAACGGAGCCTTTGCCGAAGTGCACATCGGTGACCAGTAGCGCCTTGTGCCGCGGCCAGTACATGGCCCTGTCCGCGTGCAAGGTCCAGCTATCGCCGGCGAGGCGGATACGCGATTCGATCATCGGTCGGCAGCTTTTTCGAGGGTGGCCAGCATGCGTTCGACGCGGCTTTTCCAGTCGTCCGCGTGCACGCCGCCGCGCAGGCGCTCCACCCACAGCGGAAACGACAGCGGCGTAAGCCGCGGCGGTTCGACGTAAAGAATTTGTCCGCGGGCGATACGGATCAGGCAGTCGCGCAGGCGCGGATAGTCGAGCTGCTGATCGAGCACCTCACGCTCGGCCTGCCACAGCAGCGGATGCTCGGGATCGTGCTGGCGCAGCACGTCGAACAGCAGGCCGCTGGACACCTGCAGCTGGCGCAGCGTCTTGTCCTGGCCGGGGTAGCCGTTGAA
>CAIKJM010000296.1 GCA_903827735.1 uncultured Rhodanobacter sp.
ACACTCTTTCCCTACACGACGCTCTTCCGATCTTCAAGAATTGCTTGCACCTCATCCAGCTGAGCAGGCGGTTTTTGCCGACAAAAAACGCCGGCGCAAAGCCGGCGTTTTCTAACCGTTGGTGTAGGGCGGATAGAAGATTACCGCCCAATCGCACGCAACGGCTTGCCGGCCATCAGCCTGGTTTCGATCTGTTCCAGCGTCACGCCTTTGGTCTCCGGCACGAGCCAGAAGGTGAGACCGATGAAGATCACATTGAGGCCGGCGTAAAGCCAGAACGTATTGGCATTGCCGATGCCGTTGAGCAGGCTGAGGAAGGTCAGGCCGACGATGTAGTTGCCCACCCAGTTGGTGAAAGTGGACGCGCCAATGCCGAAATCGCGGCCCTTGAGCGGCTGCACTTCCGAGCACAGCGTCCAGATCAGCGGACCGGCCGACATCGCGAAGCCGACGATGAAGAGCAGCAGCATGCCGACCGTGAAGTACTGCTCGCCCTTGCCGTTGATGCCCATATGCATCATCGCACCCACCACGCCCAGGCCAAGCGCCATCACCACGAAACCCGCGTAAAGCATCGGCTTGCGGCCGACACGGTCGACAAAGCCGATCGCAATGAAGGTAGCCAGCACGTTGGTCAGGCCCACGATGGCGGTAAACCACAGCTGCGCGTGGGTGTCGTAGCCCATCGTCTGGAAGATCTTCGGCGCGTAGTACATCACCACATTCATGCCCGTGAACTGCTGCATCAGCTGCAGCAGTACGCCCAAGCCGACCGAACGACGGAAATTTTTGTTCTGCTGGAACAGATGCCAGCCGAGCTGCGGTTGCTTCAGCTGTTCTTCGATGTCGGCGATCTCGTGATTGACGATACCATCGTCACCGCGCAGACGCTTGAGCACCTTGATCGCATCGGGTTTACGACCGCGCATCATCAGCCAGCGCGGGCTATCGGGCAAAAACAGCACGCCGAACAGAAACAGCACGCCTGGGATGGCAATGATGCCAAGCATCCAGCGCCAGGCGCCTGCGGCGCTGAAAGCCAGATCGGAAAGAAACGCCACCAGGATACCGGTGGTGATCATCAGCTGGTAAAGCGAAATCATCGAGCCACGAATTTTTTCTGGCGCCACTTCCGCCAGATACAGCGGCGCCGTAAAGGTCGCTATACCGATCGCGAGACCGAGCACGATGCGCGCCAGAATCAGCGTCATCGGCGACCAGGCGAACGCGCACAGCAGCGAGCCGAGCACGAACAACACCGCGCCGGCGATCAGCGATTTCTTTCGACCCAGTGCCGAGGACATCCAGGCGGCACCGAGTGCGCCGATGGCGGCGCCGAGCATCATGGCGCTGACGATCCATTCGACGGTGTGATCGTTGATATTGAAGTCTTTCTGGATGAACTGGGTGGCGCCGGAAATCACGCCGATGTCCAGACCGAACATCAGGCCGGCGAGCGCGGCCAGGACGCAGGTAAAAATAACCGTCGTTCGGGCGACGGCTTGCGGTGACTCAGAAGTATTCATGGTTTTATTCCTGGAGAGGAAAGCGGATGGGGACGCCGGATCGGATGGCCGCAAAGCGCATCATCCGGCGTCATCCGTCACGATTCGGTGTACCGGCAAAGCGCGACTCGCGCAGGCCGGTGATGCCGACGTCGTAGGCGAAGAGGTAGCCGGCCTGAGGGTCGGCGGCGAGTTGTTCGGGCGTGAGGTCTTCACTGGCGCTGGTGACAAATAGCGTATCGAGCCCCGCCGCGCCGAACGCCGGCTTGGTCGTCTGCGCGGCCGGCAGCGCGATGATGCGATCCTCGCTGCCGTCGGCCAGGTACCGCACCACCCGGCCCATGCCCCACTGCGCGTTCCACAGCGCACCTTCGGCATCGACCGTAGAGCCATCGGGTACGCCGCTCATGCCGGTGAGGTCAACGAACAGGCGGGGCTCGCCCAGCGTGTCGCCGTAATCGCAGCAATAGATTTTGCGTGTCGGCGAATCGCAGAAATACATGCGATCGCCGGCCGGGCTGAAGGCAATGCTGTTGCTGATCGCCACGTCCGGCAGCGGCAGCCGCTCCAGGCTCAGATCGCGGTTGAGCCGATAGAAGCCGCCGACGGCCCGCTTGTTGCCCCGCGCCGGCTCGTGCAGCGTGCCGAATACGAAGCGACCCTGCCGATCGCAGACGCCGTCGTTGCTGCGCGTCGGCAGATGTTTTTCCACCGCGTGCAGCTCAATCAGTTCACGCGTGTCGGGATGGAAGAAAGCCAGGCGCGAGGCCAGCGCCAGCAGCAGCCAGCCGTCGGCTTCGCACAGCGCAAACGAGGCCAGCCGCTCGGGCATGTCCCAATGCAGCACCCGGCCGTCGTCAGGATGCAAACGCCACAGCTTGCACCCGCCGATATCGGTCCACCACAGCGCCTGCAGGCGGTCGTCCCACAGCACGCCTTCGCCCAGCTCGTGCGGCACGGCGTGTGCAACGGTCGGCGATGCGCTCATACCCAACCTCCATCGACAATGAAATCCTGGCCGGTGCACATGCGGCTGTCGTCGGCCGCGAGAAACAGCGCCGCGCGCGCCACATCGGAAGGTTCCAGATGTCCAGGCAGGCACTGGCCGCGCTTGATCGAGGCTTCGCCGTCGGCATCGAGCCACAGCGTGCGCTGCTTCTCGGTGATCACCCAGCCGGGCACCAGACAGTTGATGCGGATGTGCTGCGCGCCGAGCTCGCGCGCCATCCCGTTGACGAAGCCGCGCACCGCGGCCTTGGCCATCGCATACAGCGGGAAAGCGCCGTTTTTTCTAATCCAGCTAATGGAACCCATGCAGATGATGGAGCCGCCGCCCAGCTGCTGCATGTCCGCCATCACCGCCTTGGTCACAAACACCTGATGCCGCAGATTGACGGCAATATTGCGCTCGAAGAACGCCTCATCCACGTCGTCGAGGGCATGGCGGCGGTCATTCGCCGCGTTGTTGATGAGCACCGAGAACGGACCCAACGCGCTACGCAAAGTCTCGATGCTCCGCGCCAGCGCATCGAGGTCGGTGATATCGCCATGCTGGAACACCGGCGTGTGCGCTACCTCTGCGAGCGACTCGATCAGCGTAGCCGCCGACGCGTCATCGATATCGATAAAGCCGACGCGCGCGCCCTGCCGTGCAAAGTGCTCGACCAAGGAGGCACCGATGCCACTGGCGCCACCGGTGATGAGCACGCTGCGATCGGCAAGGCTGGGATAGTTGGCAAAACGTGCCGTCATGATCGGTTGTCCATAAAACGAAGAGGTCGTACGGCGCCAGCGATGCTCACCACTCCGCCACGCTGCCGTCAGCGTGCCGCCAGATCGGGTTGCGCCAGCGATGACCGACCGCGGCGCGCTCGATCACGTAGGCCTCGTTGACCTCGATACCGAGGCCGGGACCACCGGGAATGGTGACGTAGCCGTTCTCGTAGGCGAAAACGCTGCGGTCGGCCACGTAGTCGAGCAAGTCGTTGGCCGCGTTGTAATGGATGCCCAGGCTCTGTTCCTGGATAAAGGCGTTGTGGCAGACGGCGTCGAGCTGCAGGTTCGCCGCCAGCGCGATCGGGCCGAGCGGACAATGCAACGCCAGCGCCACGTCGTAGGCTTCGGCCATCGCGGCGATCTTGCGCGTTTCGGTGATGCCGCCGGCATGCGAGGGGTCGGGCTGAATGATGTCGACGCCGCCGCGATCCAGCACGCGTTTGAAATCCCAGCGCGAATACAGGCGTTCGCCAAGCGCGATCGGCGCTGGCGAAATAGCGGCCAGCTCGGGGATGCATTCGAGGTATTCCGACAGCACCGGCTCCTCGATAAACATCAGCTTGTACGGCGCCAGCTCGCGCATCAGCACCTTGGCCATCGGCTTGTGCACGCGGCCGTGGAAGTCGACGCCCAGGCCGATGTTCGGACCCACCGCATCGCGCACCGCCTGGACGTTGGCCAGCACCTTGTCGACCTTGTCGTGCGAGTCGATGTACTGCATTTCCTCGGTGCCATTCATCTTGACCGCGGTGAACCCGCGGCCTACCGCATCACTGGCCGCGCGCGCGGTGTCGGCCGGACGATCACCGCCGATCCACGAATACACGCGGATGCGATCGCGTACCGGACCACCCAACAAGGTATGCACCGGTACGCCGAGATGCTTGCCCTTGATGTCCCACAGCGCCTGGTCGATGCCGGCGATCGCGCTCATCAGAATCGGACCGCCGCGATAAAAGCCGCCGCGATACATCACGCTCCACAGATCCTCGATGCGGCCGGGGTCTTTGCCGATCAGGTAATCGGACAGCTCTTCCACGGCGGCAGCGACCGTCAGCGCGCGCCCTTCCACCACCGGCTCGCCCCAGCCGACGATGCCGCTGTCCGTCTCGATTTTCAGAAACAGCCAGCGCGGCGGCACGAGATAGGTTTTCAGGCCGGTGATTTTCATGCCGCGTGCTTCTTCGCCTCGGCCCACGCCTGGGCGAACTTCTTTGCCCGCTCACCGGTTTCCGCCGCGCTGCGACCAGGCGCATACAGCGCCGAGCCGATGCCGAAGCCGCGCACGCCGGCAGCCACGTATGGCCCCATGTTTTCCGGCGTAATGCCGCCGACCGGCAGCAGAGCGAGATCCTTAGGCAGCACCGCCCGCCAGGCCTTCACCACCGTCGGGCTGATGTGCTCGGCGGCGAAAATTTTCAGCGCATCGGCGCCGGCATGGATCGCGGCGAACGCTTCCGTCGGCGTGGCAATGCCGGGAATGCAGAACAGGCCGTGACGCTTGGCTTCGGCAATCACCTCCACGTCGCCATGCGGCATCACAATGAGCTGGCCGCCGGCGGCCACCACCTGGCCCACCTGCGCCTTGCTCAAGACGGTGCCTGCACCGACCAGCGCGCGATGGCCAAAGGCCTCGGCCATCAATCCGATGCTGCGCATCGGGTTGGGGGAATTGAGCGGCACCTCGAGGATGCGAAAGCCCGCATCCAGCACGGCATTACCGACATCGACAGCCTCGTCCGGGGTGAGGCCGCGCAGTATCGCCACCAGCGGCAGCGGTTCGAACCAGGGATCGATCACAAGGTAACTCCTGCAGAAGAATGGGACGTGGTGGATCCAAGCAGGCCCGCGGCGCGCGCCAGCCACCAGAGTCCGGCAGCGGCGGTGTCGTCGACTGCGGGAGCCAGCGCGATGGAAAATTCGGCCGCGGCCAGGCGATAGCGGGCGCACAGCGCCGCGTCGCCGATCAGCCACAGCGGCTGGTCGGTGGGCATGCGCTGGTCGGCGCGCATGGAACGGAATTCCTCCCCGATCAGCAGGCCGGAGAGATAGTCGGGAATGGAGGCGGGCTGCAGATCGCCGTCGAGCATGCGTGCACGCGTGGCAAATAGACGGCTGAGCGAACCAGCCGCACCACTGTCGCGCGCCTGCCGCACGCCGTCGACGAAAGCATCGCCATCATCGACCACCGCCGAGGCATCGACACCGGCAGCAAGAATGGAATGCTGCCGCAGCAGCGCGAAAAGCTCGCCGGTCATCAGCGTGCAGAAGTCGACCACCCTGCCCTGGCGCAGCGACGCCCACTTGCTATGCGTACCGGGAAGCAGCACCGTTGCATCCGCGGCCGCCGGATGACGAGCCATCAGGCCGACAATCTGGGTTTCCTCACCGCGCATCACATCCGGGCCGCGCGGATTGCGCAGGCCCGGCACAATCGTCAGGCCGTCGGCGGTATCCAGCGCGTCGGCCAGCTGATCGCCGCCGGCAGGCAGGTCGAGATAGCCCACTTCCCGCCAGCCGCTGCGGCTACCGATCATGCCGGATGCGATTCGCGTCATCGGCGGCCAACCCTGGGTGACGGCATCGAGCGCTCCAGCAAAACCGCTGTCTGGCAGCTGCCGGATGCCCCACGGCTTACGCCGCGTCTCCAGCACCGTACCGTCGGCGTCCACCAACATGGCGCGCAGGCTCGACGTGCCCCAGTCCAGTGCGATCAGCCCGCTCATGCAATACCTCCCGTGTGTTGAAGGTGGCGCCGCGAGTCGTCGACCATTTTCTGCATGGCCATGCGCGCCCGCGGCGCGCTGCGCTTGCGAATCGCGTCGTAGACCTTGAAATGCTGCGGCAGCGAATACTTGAAATCGTCCGAGGCGCGCGCCGAGAGCAGAAAGAATCCATGCAGGGCAGTGGCAATGACGTTGAACAGCGAGCTCATCAGCTCATTATTCGCCGCGTTCAGTACGGCACTGTGAAATTCTGCGTCGGCTTTGGCCCATTCGTCCCGATCACCCGCCTGCGCCATGGCCTGGTAGGCCGCAGCAATAGTGGCGAGCTGGGCGCGATCACGCTTTTGGGCCGCCGCCGCCGCTGCCGCGGGCTCGATGATCTCCCGCATCTCGACCAGCTCGGCTATAAAGGCTTGTGTCGGCATCGTAGCGAAGCGCCAGCCCAGCACGTCGGCATCGAGCTGATGCCAGAACCGCCGTTCGCGCACGCGCGCACCCGTTTTCTGACGGCTTTCGATCAGCCCTTTAGCACCGAGCACCTTCATCGCTTCGCGCAGCGCAGAGCGGCTGACAACCAGTTGGCCGGCCAGCAGCTCCTCGCTGGGCAGCGCGTCACCCGGCGCCAGCGAACCGCCTACGATCAATCGCCCCAGCTGGTCAACGACCTGCCGGTGAACCTTGGGCTGTGAAGCGTCTGGGGGCATGGCGCTGGATCAAATCTATTTGTACGACAATATAGTTTTAGCACAATCGGTGGGCCAAAGCTTGCGGCCGCGGCAATCGCTGGAAGACAAGCCGCTTGGTGCGCAGGATGGATAAGCGCATTCCATCCGATCGATAAGCTCTTTTTTGTCCAAAGAATGTTCCATCGCAGCATTCGGCACTTGACAGCGAAACCATGGAGTAAGACTATCCAAATAACAAGCCTAACTTAGTAGTTTATCTTTTAATCTGAGGTAACCGCATGGGCGCTCCGCTGCATACAGGCGAGCCTGCCAGCGCGCTGGCGTTGGCCAGCGAAATACGCATCGTGATCGGCCGCCTGAATCGGCGGCTGCGCGAACAAGCGCACTCCAGCGATCTCACCGCTTCGCAAAAATCAGTGCTGCTGCATCTGGAACGCGAGGGCTCGGCGACAGTGACCGCGCTCGCAAAGGCCATTCCTGACGGTCACGAAGACGTCACAGCGCT
>CAIKJM010000297.1 GCA_903827735.1 uncultured Rhodanobacter sp.
GGCGCCGATGGTGCAGAAGCAGGCGATGCGGGCGTTGTTGAATTTTAGCGAAAAAGTCTCAGCAGCGACGTCCGCACCCGGTATGTGTTGCGTTCGAACAGCCAATAAGCGCCCAATCCGTAGAGCAGAACGAGTCCAAGCAGCGCCGCGAACAACAGCATGGACTGCGCATTCGGTGCGTAGGTTCTGTTGCCTAGGACTACGCAGGCGATGAACGACAACATCGGAAAATGGAAAATGTAGAGGCTGTAGGACATTTCAGCGCCCAGTTCCATCAACCTCCCGAATGACGAATCCGTGACGCGCGACGTCGGCTGCTGCAGGGTGATCAGCAAGGCCGCGACCGCCAGACCCAGCAGGTAGTCGCTGAGCATCTGATCGAGTCGATGACTGCGTGCCAGCATCAGCGCCGCCAGCACCAGCAGCGCCGCAGACCATTTTGCGGATGCATGCGCCGCCCAACGCAGTCTCTGTGGCTGCGCGCCAATCACCGTGATCGCATAGCCCAGGAGCCAGATGCCAAAAGCCTCGACAATGGCTGCGGGCAACCACAGCATCAGCGCCAGGGCCACCGACAGCGCCAGCAGGCGGACGAGGACTTTCCGACCCGCGGCAATCCCGATGAACAACAGCGGGAACAGCGCGTAGTACCAGAACTCATTAGCCAGACTCCAAAGCGGCACGTTGTCGCCGTAGGTCGGCACTGCAATGGTCTGCAGGAAGGCGAGGTTGCCGAAGAAGGTCCAGGCATCCAGTGGGATCTGCGGCGCCGGCGGCCCACTGTGGTACAGCGGAATCAGCGCGCCCTGGTAATAGGATGAGCCACTCAGCTGTGCGCCGAGCCAGTCCAACAACAAGGTCGCCAACAGGCCGGGTACGAGCACCGTCCACAGCCGCGACAGGCGATTGATCGCATAGTCCGCGGCACGCCATTGTCCGCCCGACGGCTGACTCACCGTTCGCGAAACGAAGTAACCCGAAAGTACGAAGAAGACTACGACCGCCTCGTGGCCGAGACCGGTGACGAAGTAGAACAGCCGCAACGGCACCGATGGTTTGTCGAGCAAGGCGTAATCGACCAACACGAAGGCACGCAGGTGCGAAATCAGCACGAGGAGTGCTGCGCCGAAGCGGACCGAATCAAGCTGGAAATTGCGTTGCGCGCGCGAAGCGGGCTTCCGCTGGCGAAGTACCGGTTCTGGGGTCACGGCGGCGCCGCAGTCGTGGTGAGACAGGCAGGCGCGAGCACCGGTGACTTAGGCGCGCGCATGTTCAAGCGCATCGAGAAATTGCCGTGCCACCGCGTGGGCCGTCGCCTTCGGAGCACGCCGCGAGGCGGTCGCGAGCCAGGGTTCGAAGCTGGCGCTGGCAAAGCAGCACAGTTGCGGATCGTTGCCCTGCGACACGTCGATATCGCGGCGATCGCGCCGCACGGCGTCGTTCCGGCTGACGATCACCGGCAGGCCGTGCTCCAGCATTGCCGCGGCCGAGCCGCTCTTGCCAATCACGGCCCAAGGCGTCGTCGCCAAGCCAAAATCAAGCGAAGACACGTAAAGAGAAACCTCGATCGGTGACAGGGCCCCCAGCCGAATGAAATGCAGATCCGGATGCGTGCGTTGCGCCTCGCCCCACACGTCTGCGCCTGAACCGATGCCGCCCGCCGATAACACGACTAGCTGCTTGCCTCGCGCCTGGGCATAGTCCTGCATACGTCGCAACAGAGCACTTGGCAGCGAGCCTGGATGAATACTGCCAAAGCTGCCGAGCAGCACACAGCTCGCGCGACCGCCGTACGGCGCAAGTGCCGACGTTAAGAAATCCTCGGACGGCGCCGCGAGGGGAATATTGCCGAATAGCGGCAAGCGTTCAGCCGCGTAACCGCGCCGACCCAGCAAGACCGTGTAGGGGTAAATATTGCAATGAATTTTCGCCGGCCGGAGGCGCCGCAGCAGCCGATAAATCACCGCTTCCTGCTGCACCCA
>CAIKJM010000298.1 GCA_903827735.1 uncultured Rhodanobacter sp.
CCAAGTGATTGACGAGAGGCGGTTGCGGAGCAACCGCTCTCGCGGCGTCGCTTAAGTCAGTGCTTCTGGCGCCGGATGCGGCGGCTGTCGTGATTTTCCGACTTGTTCAAGCGGCGGTCCTCGCCTTTGGTGAGGTGGCCGTTGTGCTTGGCTTCATCGGCGCTTTCACGCTGAGCAATATTGGCATCCTGCTTTTCGTCGCGGGCGGCCTGCTTGCCGTTGATCGTGCCATTCGCTTCGCCACTTTGAATCCGGCTTTGCTGATTGCTCAGGCGCTGATTCACTTCGTTGACGCGCGGATGGCCAGGAACGCTGTTGTCCTGCGCCATGGCGGTACTGGCGAAGAGTGTGGAAAAAGCAAGCAGACCAAACACGCCGAGGCGGAAGTTTGTATGGGTCTTCATGACAGTATCCTTTTTGAGTTGGTAAGCATGGAGTGGCTCGGAGCGCTGGCAGGAACGTCTGCGCAACGGCGAACTACTGTGGCAGGCTTGGGATACGTACCTCGCGAGCGACATCTCCCGTGCCGTTATCGAGCGTGCTGGCGGCGTTCGTTACGTAAGTCGATCGCGTGCAAGCAGGGCAAAGAACGGCGACTGGCGGCAGGGCGTTGACACACTTCTTTACATTCGCAGCTGCCGTTCAGTCTCGCGGCACAGCAGCAACCGGTCGCTTACAGTGGCTTGGAATTGCAATGACACGAGGCTCGGCGTGGGTGGCGCGGGTATCTCGCCGCGGCGTTGCGCTGGCATGATCAGGCGGTGACGGTGTTTGAGGAGAAAAGGATGGCTACTTTGCTGTTATCGAGGGCGCACGACGACCAGGCGTGGTGTTTGTTCTACGCGCAATCATGCCTGTTGCCGTACGCATGAGCGGATTACCGCCAACGGCTGTGTTCAATCCGCGACCCGCGATCGAACGGGTTGTGCTGGCCAACGGACACGTTTGCTACATCGTCGATGATGCGTTGCGGGAGCCGGAGCGCTTATTGGAGTGGGCTACTACGCAAAGCTCTGCGTTTCGGCCGGTCGATTTCAACGCCTATCCCGGCACCTACCTGATGCTGCCTGAGCCGCTCAACCACCTGCTGCAAGAGTTTTTCAACCGGCAACTGCGAGGGCTGTTCGACGCGCGCCGGCTGGTGCAGATGCATAGCCGGCTGGCCATGGTGACCTTGCCGCCGCAGGCCCTTCGTCCGTATCAGTGGCTATGCCATAGCGACAACTTTGCGCTGGAGCGGTCGCAGAGCATCCAGGCCTCGGTGCTGTATTTGTTCAAGGACATTGAGCTAGGTGGCACGAGTTTCTACGAGCCCGTGCAATCACCCGAAGAGACCATGCAGCTGTTCGCCGACTCTGCTTCCATGGGCGGCGAAGCGTTTACCCGGCGCTACGGCATTCGTCCGGGCTATACGCACGCGTCGAACGCTTACTTCACCCGTGTGGGCAGCGTAGCCGCGCGCTGGAATCGCCTAATCTTTTATGACGGCAGCCTGCTGCACTCCGGCGACATTACTGCGCCGGACAAGCTCAGCGTCGATCCGTCGAAGGGCCGGCTTACTTGGAACGGCTTTTTTACCTGCCGCCGAAACGCGGTGTAATGACGGTACCGCAAACGTTTCGGCCTAAGGCTCAGCAATTCGCGAGCTTGGTTTCCAGCCGCAATCGTTTGCGCAGGTTGGCGAGCATGTCGGCATTGGGGAAGGTTTTCAGCGCCGCGCGCAATACCTGGATGTCTTGTCGCCAGCCCAGCTGATCGGCCAGACGCGCCAGCGCCTTGGTCGATTTGCTTTTATGCACCTCGCTAGTCTGAATCGCCACGCCCGACAGGCGATTCAGCGCATGCACGGCTTCCAGCTGCAGGCGCAGGCGCCGCACCCGTCGTCGCCAGCGGTGCAGGCTGGCCGGGGTGCCCTGTTCGGCGGCCTCGCGTTCGGACTTGTTGACCCGCCGGTGGCTTTGCTTGATCGACTGCTGCAGGGACTTTTGCGTGACGCGCTTCCAGCGCAGCTTGTCGAGCACGATGGCGATATCGGCCATCGCGGCAATACGTCGGGCGAAGTTGGGATCTTTGCCGAGCTCGGTTTCCAGCAGCAGGTCTCGCTGTACGGCCAGAACCTGCGCCGCGATCGCCCATTCGCCGGCTTCGTCGCCGACGGCGAGTTTTTCCGCCATGGCCACCGCTACCTGCGAGTCGCGCAGCGCCGACAGCCGCTTGGCCTGGTTGCGCAGTGCGATATCGATTTTGCTGCTCTCGTGTCCCACCGCATCGTTGACCAGCGCAAGCAGGCTGCGCAACCTGCGCAGAGCTTTACGCGCTTCATGAATGCCGCGATGGCGATCTTTCCGGTTGGCCAATGCCTTGGCTACCGCCTTGCATTCCTTTCGGGCGAGTGCAGCGAGTGAGCTGCCTGTGGCGGGCAATGTGTCGGCATTCATGAATCAGACGATCCTTGGCTGGCCAGGCGTCCAGTGTACGGTGCAACTCCTGTGACCGTGACAGTCTGACGGCCGGAGGCCTGGATTAGTGCATGGCGGCGGGCGCGATGACATACGCAGGTCACAATCGGCTGGTTAAGTCGAAGGACCTCGTCCTGCCGGTGCCCAACATGAACAGCTCGACCAGCGAAGACTTGATCGACAGCGTGAAGGGTTCGGCGAACCAGCGCCTGTTCGGCTTCGGCCTGTTCGGCGTGTGCCTGCTGATCGCGGCGATTTACGTCGGCGTGCAGCTCAACCACGATCTGACCATCGCGCCCTCGGGCACGGCCGTGAGCTACTTCC
>CAIKJM010000299.1 GCA_903827735.1 uncultured Rhodanobacter sp.
CACTCGGTAGAGACTTCGATCGGTGCAAACACCGGAATGATGTCTCGGGTAAAAGACCTGTGCATTCTTGACAAAACCGAAGTGGCGCGTATCTTGAATGAAGGGGAGTATCTTCCCGCAGCGTTGGAGGCCGAAATTGCTGCTGCGCGCCGCAAGCAGAGCGGCGAGAATCCGGTATCAAAAGAGGCGATCTGGACAAACTACGAGAAGGGCGCTTTTTCTGCTTGCAATGCGCCCGAGGATCGGGCATGATGCCCGTCTTAGACACCGATAGGGAAAGGACCGACCACATGATCTACCCACCGAGTGACACGCGCCCATCCGATGTTCGCCCTGTATCGGCACCTAAGCCCGGTGGCAAAATGCCTACCGAACGGTCGCCATCCACCATCGTCAGCTTCAAGAACGTGGCGCCGGAAGGCATCCGTACCGTCGAAGATATCGAGCGGCGTGGTGCGCTTAACCCGGTCAAGGTCAAATTTCGCGGTGGCTTCAACACCGCACTGCGGCATCTCCGGGTCGGAGAAGTGCTTCTGGCGGGCGTCGCCCGCGCCGAGCGAACAGATACCTTCCTTGCCGGCTACGACGCCGCGCGCATCCTGTGGGCGAACAACGGGCGCCCGGAGACGAGCAACGAGGTCGAGCAGGCCATCAACGACGCCTTCGCGATCTACATGAACACGCACCACGGCGCGAACCTGTCATGGGACGCGCTGCGGGCGGAACGGGGCTGAGCGCACATGTCCGATCGTCCTCCCTACAACGGCCCCATCCGCGTTTCCTTGAACGCCCAGGCCCTTCGGTCACTGATCAGTGAGGGCAGCGAAACCTTCCTGGAAATCGACCGGCTTGCTGCCAACGCCGTCGCGGAAGAACTGCGGCGAAAGTTGGTGCCCGAGAAAATCACACAGGCGGTCGAGAGCGCCTTCCAGGACGCCATAGCGAGCGTCCGGCACGGTTCCACCTATCTGACACCCGAATACCGATCAGCCCTCCAGAAGACCGCCAGGGAGGCCGTACAGGTGGCGCTCGCCGAACTGGTCCAGGAGACCGTAACAAAGACCCTCGGCGCCCAAGTCGATGTGGCTGTAAAACGCTACATGACAGACGAGGTGAAGGCCAGCGTCGATCGTGCGATCCGGGCGCGTATGGATTCGGTGCTGCGCCGATGACGGAAGGTTTCAAGCATGTCCGATATATCGGCGATCGTGCCGACCTGAAAGGGTTGTGGGCGATTGCGCGATATAGCGTGGATGGCGCCAGTGTCGTGCTGCAATTCGACGATTGCGTGAAAGCCGGGGAACTGGCCTATGGCTGGCACCCGTTCAAGGCGAGCGAGGTGCAGCCGGTGGATACCACGGACGATGCCAGTGTCACCGCCTCGCGCGATTCCCTGTATTCCGAACGGTTGATGGGGTAGTCATGAAGATCGGATTGTCCTTTGCGTAACCCGAAGCATGCGCACAAGGGGTCGCCGCACTGGATCGACGTGGCTGACGCCTTCTGATGCTGGATGACGAAGAGAAGAAAATCTACGCCATTTTCGAGGCGATGGGCTGGACGCATGTGCGTGAAGGCGTGCCATGGGCGCCCACTGCTGACAAGTGGAACGGTTTTTGCCAATTGGCATACGAGACAGG
>CAIKJM010000300.1 GCA_903827735.1 uncultured Rhodanobacter sp.
CGGCGGCAGCCCGGACCATTTTGAAAACGACTTGCTGAAGCTCGTGCGATCGGCAAAACCGAGCTTCAGTGCAATCGTGTCGATGTCCAAATCATGATTGGCCAACATGTTTTTGGCCGCGTGAAACCTGGCCTGCGCCTGGATAGCAGCGAACGAGCTGCCGCGCTTCTTGAGCCTGCGCTGCAGCGTGCGCGTTTCGATCCCCAGCCGTGTCGACGCTTGCCCGACGGTCATCGCTGGCGAATGCCGCAACATGTTGGATAGCAAGTTTTCGAGACTGCCCTCCTCCCGCAACTTCTGCAGCCGCTGCTCAAGCAGCAGTCGCATCTTGGCGTGTAGCGACGGCGAGCTGCCGGGTATCGAGCGATCGAGCAACGCGAGCGAATGGCTAGCGCCGTCAAAGCTGCCGCCGAAGCGAGGAAGCGCTCCGAACTGCTTTTCATAAGCCGCCAGGCTGGTCATCGGTTCATGCCGGAAAGAGACCTCGGGATATGCGTGCTCTCCGAGCAGTTGATTCAGCACGCGGTTCAGAACGACCAGCACGGTCTCGGTCAGGCCGGGCGAACTGACAAGAGCGCCTGAGGCGTCATGAAGCTCGAAATAGATGATGAAGCGGTCTGCCGCGATCTCGTATCTCGCCGTCATGCTGGGGTGGACGAAATACGGAAGAAAATCTAGCAGCCATAGCGCCTCGCGTAATGAGCTGCAGGTCGCGAGAAAGGTCTGTACTTCCGGCGCGTGCTCGAAGGCGTAGTGCTCGCCGAGGGCAAAGGGGAAATAGGCGCGGGTGGAGCGCTGGACGCTGAGGTCCATCATCGTGGATATCAGGTGCACATCGCCCGGATCGCCCTCGTCATGCACGTCTGACGCGCGAATGCCGACGTCCGACAGTACCGACTCGATATCGAAGCCGCAAAGCGATGCAACTCGTGCCAGCAGAGAAACATCACGAAAGGAAATGGAACGCCCCCTGTGACCGCGATTCTCAAAAGTGCTGCCGGTGTTCGCCGTCATGCCCGCCCCGCCCTCACCCAAGTCTCCGGAGGTCGACTCTAGCGCGATTGTCGCTAAAAGACACATTTTGGCGTCAGGCGGCATAGTTCTGGCGTATGCAACCACGTAGGCTTAGGACAGTGAAATAGCTAAGGAGCAACCGCCATGAGCGCGCAAGTCAGCTACAGCGAAACCATCGTGCCTCGCGAAAATCTGGATTTCGGGCTGGACGCGAGCATTCCCAAATACTGGTATCGCGGCGACGCCTACAAATCTCGCTACGTCGACGCTGTACAGCTGAGCTTCCCCGACGGCGAACGTTACTTCATTACCTGCGTGCGGGCGTTCCGCGACCAGATCACGGACCCTGCTCTGCAGGTAGCCGTGCGCGACTTCACCCGCCAGGAAGGCCAGCACGGCATGGCGCATACGCGCTACAACAAGTTGCTCGAAGCGCAGGGCTTGCCAATCGAGAGTTTGCTCGATCAGATCAAGGCTCTGATCGCACGACGCATGCGCATCTACTCGCCGCAGTTCAATCTAGCCCTAACCGCGGCGGCCGAGCATTTCACCGCAATGCTAGCGGAAGCGTTTTTCGCCAAGGTCTCGACCACTGAGGGAATGCATCCCCGCATGCGTGCCATGCTGGCCTGGCATGCCATCGAAGAGATGGAGCATAAATCGGTCGCCTTCGATGTCATGCGCACGGTCGCCAAGGTCGGGTACTGGAAGCGTGTCGCTGCCATGGTGGTGTTTACCAAGGATATCCTGGGCATCTCGTATTCGATAACTAACCGTATGCTCAAGGCCGATGGCTGCACCGGGCCGCAACGATTGTGGCTGCATCTAAAAAACATTCCGTGGATCCATAGCCCCAGAAAAGGCGTCTTCGGCTCGTTGACGCCCAAGCTGCTGGCCTATTTCAAGCCCGGCTTTCATCCTAATGATCAACCGGTGATTCACAACTATCGCAGCTGGGTGGACACCTACGAGCGTACCGGCAGCCCGGCCCTGGCCTGCGAGGCTCTGCTCGCCGCCGCATATCGTTGAAGGCTTCGCGCCGGCGAATTCTCGGTGCCATAGTTGTCCCCAATGCTGGTAAACATCGCCAGAGCATCCCTTAGAAATCGATTCGCGTTGTCCAAAAAGCGACATAAAAAGAAAGCCCCTAAGCGCGTCGAACGCTGAGGGGCCGTTGTTGGTGGAGGTGGCGGGAGTCGAACCCGCGTCCGAGAGCGTTCAACGCCCGGATCTACATGCTTAGCTCAACGTTCGATCTCATTCCGCGACAAGCACGATGGGCAAAGCGCACCGCGGAACCAGCCTGATTGATTTGACCTAGTACCGCCAGGCGGCAGTCTTCGGCGATCTCGTGATAATGACCCTACACCGACAAGCACGAGCACAAGTGGGTTCGGGGCTTACGCCTTAAGCGGCGAGAGCGTAGTTGTCGTCGTTGGCAACTAGAAGTTTGCTGCTGGATTTACGAGGAAAGCTGCCCCCTCGGCATGCACCAAGTCATCTCACTACCCCCGTCGAAGCCAGAACACCCCCGGGGAGAACGATTTAACACCTCCAGTATATGGGGACGGCGCCAAGATCATCAATCGAATCCGTACTGACTGAGTAGCCACAAGTAAAAGCGGCGGCGGAAAAAATAGCTTTGCTGCGGCCAAGCGCATGCAGATACCGGCGCGACACGTTGGCAAACACCGCCATTGCGCACCCTAACATCGGGTTGCTGGTGAAAGCTCCCGGACTGTTGTTCGGGCCACGACGCAGCCTCTATACTCGGCCGCTTACATGACCGCGACTCCGCCGCAATCGTGAGACCGATCTCGATGACTCGACTGCAACTACTCAGCTTGGCCGCGGCCATAGCTTTTCTTGCCACCGCGGGCGCTCATGCGGCTGGCGATAAGGCTGCCGGCAAGAAACTGGTTTACACCTGCGCCGGATGTCACGGCGTACCCGGCTACAGCAACGCGTACCCGCAGTATCCGGTACCGAAGATCGCCGGGCAGAACGAGCAGTACATCATCAACGCGCTGCACGGATATCAAAGCGGCGACCGCACGCATCCGACCATGGGTGCGCAGGCGCAAAGTCTGTCCGATACGGACATTCAGAACGTTGCCGCCTACCTTTCCAGCCTCGCCCAGTAATCGCCAAGGACTTTACGCATGAATCGTGCGCTTACCCTGCTCTCCTTCGGCGCCATCCTGGCGTTTGCGTCAACGCAGCTGCTGGCCAGCGGCAATGCCGAAAACGGCAAAAAGAAAGCCGGCACCTGCTTCGCCTGCCACGGCACCGATGGCAATGCGGTCGATCCCCAGTATCCGCGGCTCGCCGGTCAGTACGATGAGTACATCCAACAGGCGCTGCACGAGTACAAAGATGGACGTCGCAACAACGCCATTATGAAGGGCATGGACGCGACGTTGTCCGACCAGGATATCGAAGACATAGCCGCCTATTTCTCAAGCCTGCCAACCAAGCTGGACACGCTGCAAGGGCATGTCAGCGGCGACAAATAACTCAGCCAGTTGATCGATCGGCAGCAACACAAAAAAGGCCCGCCATCGCGGGCCTTTTTATTAGATCTCGTGCTACCGATGCCGCCTAAATGACTCAACCGAGCGCGGAACGCCCTTCGGTCTTGCTGTAATAAGGTTTTTCTCCACCGGAGTGGTCGGTAGCATCTCGAACCGCCGTAATCTCGGGCACGCGCTCGCGCAAGGTCTTCTCGACGCCTTGCTTGAGCGTGACGTCCACCATGCCGCAGCCATGGCAACCACCGCCAAACTGCAGCAGTACGGCGCCTTCCGCGTCGATTTCGAGCAGCGTGACTCGACCGCCGTGCGAAGCCAGCTGAGGGTTGATCTCGGCATCGAGCACGTAGCGCACCCGCTCGATCAAACCCGATTCGGCACCCGGTATGTCGCCCTTGATCTTCGGCGCCCGGATATTGAGCTGGCCGCCGGTGGCATTAGTCTCGAAGTCAATCGTGGCGCCCTCCAGCCAGCGGGCGCTGTCGCCATCGATATGAAAATCAAACCCTTTGCACTCGATGGTCCACTCGTCGCCCTGCAGATCCGCCGGCTCGCAGAATTCCAGCTCGCAGTTGGCTCCGGCCGTGCCCGGTTGGGTTACCCGTAGCCGTATGCTCATACCGTCACCGCCTTGCTGCGAAAGCAGCCGCAGAAAATGCTGCTGGGCGCGCTCCGAAATGTCGATCATGTCTACTCCGCAAAATTTTGATCAACGCCTGTGGTCTTGTTGCACAGGCGAAACAGCACCATTTTAGTCCTGTTTCGCCACCGATGCGCGCCTTTGACTTTCCGGCATTCACACTCGACGCTTCGCTGCTGTTTCAATCTCTGGAGACGCCCATGACTGCCAACGATCTAAGTACTCAACATTGCCGGCCTTTGAAAGGAAAGGAGCACGCACTGGACGCCGCAAAGGTGGACACGCTGCTTAAGCAGCTGCCGGGCTGGAAACTCAGCGACGACAAGCAAGCCATCATCAAGGACTTCAAGTTCGACGACTTCCACCACACGCTGGGCTTTATCAATGCCGTTGGCTTCATGGCCAACCATGAAGATCACCATCCGGACATTGAGGCAGGCTACGGCCACTGCCAACTGCTGTGGTCGACGCACGATGTCGGTGGTCTGTCGTTGAACGACTTTATCTGCGCGGCACGGGTCGAACAGCTGCTGGCACGCTAGTCAAAAGTCGGTGCGGGACTTAGGCAGTGTATAGATAAGCCGCTTGCCTTTGACCGCGAGCACGTCGAGAAAATCCTTCAGGTCATCCGGCAAAGGCGCGGAAAAGCTGTACGAGCGATCTTCCAACTCGAAGCTCAGATGCGCCGCGTGCAGAAACAGCCGGTTCAGGCCCATGTCCTTGAACCGCTTGTTCATTTCTTTATCACCGTACTTCGGATCGCCCGCAATCGGGTGCCCGATGTGGGCGGCGTGCACGCGAATCTGATGGGTGCGCCCCGTACCCAGCTGTGCCTGCATGAGGCGCGCGGCGGGGTATTGCTCCATCTCGCGGAAAAAAGTTAAAGACGGTTTTCCGTTGTCGGCCACCCGCACCATGCGCTCACCGCCCTGCATGACTGACTTGAGCAACGGCGCGTTGACGTCAAATTTGGCCTTCGACGGGTGGCCGAGCATCAGACAAAGGTACTGCTTGGTGACCTCGCCGCCACGAATAAGCTCCTGCAGTCCGGTAAGCCCGGAGCGGGTCTTGGCGAACACCAGCACACCGCTGGTGTCGCGATCGAGCCTGTGCACCAGTTCAAGGTGCTCCTGTGGCCGCGCGGCGCGCAGCAGCTCGATGGCGCCGTGGCTGACGCCGCTACCGCCGTGACTGGCGATGCCAGAGGGCTTATCGATGACCAGAAAGTGCTTGTCTTCGAAGATGATCGCTTCGGCCACCTGCGCCACCATACCGGTGGCCGGCCCCCTGCCCTCGGGCCGCTCAGCGACTCGAACCGGCGGGATGCGCAGCATATCGCCATCGGTGAGACGGGTATCGGGCTTGGCCCGCTTGCCGTTCACGCGCACCTGGCCAGTGCGAAGCAGGCGGTAAATCATGCTCTTGGGCACGCCCTTGAGCAGGGTGACGAGCGCGTTGTCGATCCGCTGACCATCCCGTTCGGGACCGATCGCTACTTGACGTACACCTTGAGGTGCGTCGGGGGAAGTTGCCGTCTGCATTGAAAAAAACCTGATGAAATAGGATACTCGGCGGGCGCCACATTTTGCCCATCGGTGTCTGGATCGGGTCGAATGACGGCCCGTCACGTCGGCGAGGATTGCGGCGGTTGCCCCATGGGCAGCCAGCCTCGACTCCCTTTCATCGTAACGGTTCGGGCTGCTGTTGTCCGGTGCCATCGGGCATTGAGGCGGCAGGCGTAGTTGACCGAATCATCCCGACGCCGGTATCGGCGTTGGTCATTTTGCCGCTTAACCGCTGCGGCGCGATCCCCGGCAGGCCGCCATCGCAGGCGCCACCGAGGCGCGCGACGCGCGGAAAAGCTGAGGAAACCACCATGAAACGTATGTTGATCAACGCGACTCAGCGTGAAGAGTTGCGCGTGGCCATTGTCGATGGCCAAAACCTGTACGACCTCGATATCGAAATCCCTTCGCGGGAACAGAAAAAATCCAATATTTACAAAGGCCGCATCACCCGCGTTGAGGCATCACTTGAAGCCTGTTTCGTCGAATATGGCGCCGAACGCCACGGCTTTCTGCCGATCAAGGAAATCTCCCGCGACTACTTCACGACCGGGCTGGACCCACACAAGGCCAGCATCCGCGAGCTGATCAAGGAAGGCCAGGAAGTCGTTGTCCAGGTCGAAAAGGAAGAGCGCGGCAACAAGGGCGCGGCGCTCACCACCTTTATCAGCCTGGCCGGCCGCTACATGGTGCTGATGCCAAACAACCCCAAAGCCGGCGGCGTCTCGCGTCGGATAGAGGGTGAAGACCGACAGGCGCTGAAAGAAGCGCTCGACCACGTCACCGTCCCCGATGACGTCGGCTTAATTGTCCGCACCGCCGGCCTGGGCCGCGATGCCGAAGAATTGCAGTGGGATCTGGATTATCTGCTGCAGCTGTGGAAATCGATTTCCGCCGCCGCCATGTCGCAAAAAGCGCCCTTCCTGATCTATCAGGAGTCCAAGCTGTTCATTCGCGCCCTGCGCGACTACCTGCGCACGGACATCGGCGAAATTCTGGTCGACGAAGAGTCGCTCTACAACGACGCTCGCGATTTCATGCAGCAGGTGATGCCGAACGCCCTGCGCAAGCTCAAGCTCTACAAAGACGACACCCCGCTGTTCACCCGCTATCAGATCGAGACGCAGATCGAAAACGCGTTCGATCGTCAGGTGCGCCTGCCCTCCGGTGGATCGATCGTCATCGATCAAACTGAAGCGCTCACCGCGGTTGACGTGAACTCCTCGAAGGCCACCAAGGGCAGCGACATCGAGGAAACCGCGTTCAATACCAACTGCGAGGCGGTGGTGGAAATCGCTCGCCAGCTGCGTATTCGCGACGCCGGCGGCCTGATTGTGCTCGATCTGATCGACATGGACAGCCCGAAGCACCAGCGCGACGTGGAAGATAAACTCAAGGACGCGCTGAAGCACGATCGCGCCCGCGTCCAGGTCGGTCGTATCTCACGCTTCGGTCTGCTCGAGATGTCGCGCCAGCGCCTGCGCCCCAGCCTCGGCGAAGCGTCGCAGATCGTCTGCCCGCGCTGCGAAGGCCACGGTCACATCCGCGGCGTGGAGTCGCTGGCGCTGTCGACCCTGCGCTTGATCGAAGAGCATGCGATGAAGGAAAACACCGGCCAGGTGCTGGTGCAGGCGCCGTCGAGCGTTGTCAACTTCCTGCTCAACGAAAAGCGCGCCAGCGTGGTCGAGATCGAAATGCGCCACAAGGTGCATGTGATGATCATCGCCGATGAAAAGCTGCAGACGCCGCACATCGAGATCCAGCGCATTCGCGAAGCGGATATGGGCGAGCACAGCAAGCCCAGCTACGAGCGCCTGACCGCGGTCGAGACCACCGGCCTGCCCAAGATGGGCCAGACCTTGGGCAGCAGCGAACAGCCCGCGGTCAGCGGCATCATGCCCGCCAGCCCCGCGCCGGTACGTGAGGAAGTGGCTGAAGTCGCCGTCACGAAAGCACCGGTCGCCGTTCGTCAGCCGGCAGCACCGGCGCCTTCCTCTGGCGGCCTGATGTCGCGCGTGCTGGGCTGGTTCCGCGGCGCTGAAGCGCCGGCGCCAGCGCCTGCTACCAAACAGCGCGCGGAACACACCGAGGCCTCGCGCGACAGCCGTCGCGACGAGCGTTCGGGCCGCAGCAATAGCGGCCAGAACGGTTCGCGCCAGCAGCAGCCGCGTCGCGATTCGTCGGCGCAAAACGGACCCAAGCCTGGATCGCAGCAGCAGCCGAAGAACAACCGCCAGCGGAACAATGACGGCCAGCAGCCACGCCAGCCGCAGCAGCCGCAGTCGCAAACGGCCAAGGCCGAACGGCAGCCTAAGCCTGTCAACGTCGACGGTAATCTGCCGCGCGCCGAGCGCAAGCCCAATCCGCCGCAGCAGCCCAAGCCCGAGCGCCAGCCACGGCCGGCGGTCAACGAGCGGCCGCTAACTGATGAGGTGACGCCGGTCGATACGGCAGAAGCTGCCGCGAAGGAAGCCCAGCTGACCGCGACGCCGCTTCAGTCGATAGCGCCTGAGTCCGGTGTACAAGAACTCGATGCAGACGGCAGCCAATCCCGCCGCCGCCGCGGCCGTCGCGGCGGCCGTCGCCGGCGCCGTCATGACGAAACCGCTTCGACAGGAGCGGCAATGGATGCTTCGCAGGCCGCCGGTCTGGACGATGAAGACCGCAACGACCCGACGGAAAAGGTCGATCTGCCAAAGCCTGCTGCTCCCCGCGAAGTGCGCCCCACGCCAGTTTTGCCGGTAGTGGCAGATAACGCCCCGACTGTCCCGTCCGTCGCCGAGCCGAACCACCAACCCGAGCGTGCACATGCTTCAGTCAAACCCACTGAAGTTCAAACGGCGGTCGCTCCGGCGTCGTTGGACGCAATAGCGCTTGCGACGCCAAAAAGCGACGTCCTGACGGACGA
>CAIKJM010000301.1 GCA_903827735.1 uncultured Rhodanobacter sp.
CCGTGCTGCAGCAGCGCCTCCACCGACGGCACATGATCGCGCTGCGCCGCGGCCATCAGCGGCGTCACACCGTCGCCGTTGCTGGCGTTGGCATCCGCGCCCAGCTGCAGCAGCAGCTTGACGGTGTCGGAATCGCGGGCGCCGGCGGCACTGGTCAGCGGCGTGGCGCCCATGGAGTCGCGTGCGTTGAGATCCGCCCCATGCGCGGCCAGAAACTTGATGCGCGCGGCGTCGGATGCCACCACCGCCTGCGCCAGTTCGGCACTGCGATCGGCGCCTGCGGCGAGCGACTTTTTCATGTCCTGCAGCGTGACGGTTTCGCCGGGCGTCGTCTGCGATGTGTCGACGTGGATCAGCTCCGTATCCAGCGGCTGCTGATAGCGCGCGTAGCTGCTGGCGCCCATCGAATAGGGGCCGTGCGACGGCAGGTTGCCCTGCACCAGGCATTCGCTGCACTGGACCAGCGGCACGCCAAAGTCGTCGAGGATGGCCTTGATCTTGTCTGCTGACTCATTCAGCGCGTTGTCCAGCGCATATTTGAGAACCACGTCGTTTTCGCGCACGCCGATGGCCATGGCGTATTCCAGCTGCACGTCGTCGGACATCAGGTTGGCCGGTTGCAGCACGATCGGCGCGTGTTTCTTCACCTGCGCGTAAGCGGCAAACGGCCCCCACGTGCCCACCACGTCGAGCTTGCCGTCCAGCACCTGTTCAACCTGCCGCCACTGCTGCAGGGCGCCGTTGTTACTTTCGGTGTCGTAGCTGACGCTTAGCACGTGGACATCGTTCTTGATGCCATTTTCGGCCAGCGCCTGGCGCACGGCCGAGGTCTCGTACACGCCGACGCGCAGCTTCTTCAGCGCAGGGTCGGTGAGGCTCTTGATATGGATGCCACTGTCCTTGCCGTACGCGAAAACGTAGGTCGAACGATAGATCGGGTCGGTCATCAAAACGCCGGAAACGCTGTCCGGAATATCGACCACGAGATCGCAGTTTCCCAACGGCTCGGCCGCGCTGCCGAAGGCTCTTTTCACGAATCCGGATTCCAGATAGGACATCCAGTAGAACCGCACCGTCGTGTGCATGGCCTTGGCCAGCACCTGGACGATCTGATTATCGATGCCTTCGCCATTGCGGTCCGAAAACGGCATGTTGGCGGGGTCTGCACAGGCCGTCAGCGGACGCATCTGCTGGTGCAGGGCGGCGTCTTTTGCAGCGGTCTGGTCGGCCGCCGTCATCTCGCTGAACTTCTGGTCGAGGTTGTAATAGGTTTTTTCCTGCGCCGGCGCCAGTCCGGCCGCCGTCAGCGCGAGGCATCCAGCGAATATTGCAGTGCCGAATTTCATTTCATTGACCGCACTTTGAAAAGACTTTCCACGTTCGTTGCCGGCACGTGACGTTTGCGCATCGAAGCCGGGGTTGCACGCAGCAACCCCGGCCCGACTTCAACATGCAGCGTTGATTCGTACACTTCTACAAATCAACGCTGCACACGCTCTCACTTTGTGGTGTCGACGGCCTGGTGTTCCGATCCGCCGAGGCGGAACGTATACAGGGTGCCACCCAGCGGCACGAGGTTGAGATTGGTGGACTTGGCCATGGCCGTCGCACCAATCGCACCGTACTTGTCGCTGAAGTTCAGACCCGCAGAAACCGGCAGGCCGCTCCAACCGCCGATGCCGGCGAACACCGACACGTACTGCTGGCCGTTGATCTTGTAGCTGATCGGGTTGCCGATGATGCCCGAGCCCAGGTTACGCACCCACAGCTCCTTGCCGGTCTTGGCATCCACCGCGCGGAACTTGCCGAGCATGTCGCCATAAAAGACCACGCCGCCAGCGGTGACCAGCGCGCCACCCCAGGTCTGGTACTTGTTGGGGTTCTTCCAGACGATCTTGCCGGTGTCGACGTCGAAGGCCTGGACCTGGCCCGCAAGGCCGGCCGTGGGCTCATACATGTACACGTTGGCGAACGCGTAACCCGAGCCCTGCTGCGTGCTGGTTCGCTTCAGCGGCGTATCCTCCATGCACCACTGGTTGGTAGGCACGTAGAACACCTGCGGGTTGCTTGGATCCACCGCCACCGGCTGCTGATCCTTGCCGCCCATGGCGCCCGGACAAGCCTGCACAGCCTTGTCGACGCCGAACGGCGAATGCGCCTTGACCTTGATCGGCCGATCCGTGCCGCCTACGTCGATCTTCTCGGCCCAGTTCACCGGAACAAAGTTGTGCGCGCGCAGCAGCTTGCCATCTCTGCGGTCCAGTACGTACGCAAAACCGTTGCGGTCGAAATGCACCAGCACCGGACGGTTCTTCTGGCCGTCGATGTCCATGTTGACCAGGACACTTTCGTTGATGGCGTCGTAGTCCCACTCGTCGAACGGCGTCAGCTGATAGGCCCACACCATCTCACCCGTGGAAGCATTGCGCGCAATAAGCGAGAGCGACCACTTGTTGTCCTGGGTGCCGTCGTTGCACTTCTCCCAAGTGTCGTTCTTGCAGCGATACGAAGGGCTCCACGTGCCGGGATTGCTGGTGCCGTAGTAGATCAGGTTCAGCTTTGCGTCGTAGCTGATCCAGCCCCAGACGGTGGCGCCGCCGCGCGTGTGTTCATCCCCCGGATACTCATCGACGCCGCGAAAGGTTTTCAGGGTGCCATGCTTCGGTACGGCCTTGTTGGTGTCGGCCGTCATGCCGACATCCTTGGCGGTGCCGTTGTTGAAGAAGCCCCACACCTTCTTGCCATCGTCGATCGAGTAGGCCGCGATGCTACCGCGTGCCGCCAGCTCCGCACCACCGTAGCCGATGATGATGTTCTTGCCGGCGATCACGCCCGCGCCGGTCATGGTCTGACCCTTTTCCGGCGAGGCGAGCTTGTCGCTCCAGTCCACCTTGCCAGTCATCGCATCCAGCGCGATCAGATAACCGTCGAGCGTATGGAAGATCACCTTGCCGTCGGCGTAGTTGAGGCCGCGGTTGACGGTGTCGCAACAGGCGATGGCGACGGCGCTGTCGTCACGGCCGTCCTTCTTGGTGTAATTCCACACTGTCACCGGCTCATCCGGGTTGGACAGGTCCAGCGCCTGCACGACGTTCGGCCAGCCGCTGACCAGAAACATCATCGGCTTGCCGTTCACGTCCACAACGATCGGCTGGCCTTCCTGGCCGCGCAGCGAACTGAGCGACTGGCTCCACATGAACTGCATGTTGCCTGCGTTGCCGGCGTTGATCTGCGACAGCGGGCTGAAACGCGTCAGCTCGTTGTTGCGACCCGGCGCGGGCCACAAGTCCGGGTTTTCTGCGCTCTTGGCAATGCTCGACGTCGCGCTCATGTCGCTTGTCTGCGCCACCGCCGATGCCCCGACGGCCAACCCCAGGCCGGCCAGCATCGTGATGCACCACGTAAACCGACGTGAACGGCCACTGTTTTGAGAACTCATGGTGATTTCCTCTCCTCTGCGTGTCACTGAAAATCATTCTGGACGTTGATCCAGGGATGGCCGCCTACCGGTCTTTGGTCCTGTAGCGCACCGGCTGCGCGGCTATTGGCGGCCGCACCCCGGCGTCCTGCACGCAGCCGTTGTCTTACTGCTGTCGTGATTGCAGGTTGCGTGCCAGATGCCAACGCCGAAATAACGCCTAGATTCAACGCATTGGAGACACCGCTGCGGGCTTGTCTCGATGGGTGTCACGAATCCGGTACATCGTTGTACCGGTCACATGACAACAATCTAAG
>CAIKJM010000302.1 GCA_903827735.1 uncultured Rhodanobacter sp.
TCGACTCGTTCAACGCGATGCAGGCGCGCATCAATCGCATGATGCAGGAGCGCACGCACATGATCGGCGCGATCGCGCACGACCTGCGCACGCCGCTGGCGCGCCTGTCGTTCCGTCTGGACGGCCTGCCCAGCCCGCTCGGTGAAAAGGTGGAAGCCGACATCCAGGAAATGAAGACCATGATCTCGGCGGCGCTGGATTTCATCCACGACCGCTCGCTGGGTCTGCACAAGCAGCGCCTGGATTTTCGCCTGCTGGTGGAGAGCGTCGCCGACGATCTGGTGGATGTCGGCCACGACGTGATCGTTGAGCCGGGCCCGGCTATTACGCTGGAAGGCGACCCCGTCGCACTGCGCCGCGCGGTGGTGAACCTGGTCGAGAACGGACTGAAGTACGGCGAGCGCGTGCGGATGTATCCGCGCATCGCCGATAACGAATGCGTGCTCGAAATCGACGACGACGGCCCCGGCATTCCCGATGCCTTGCAGCGGCAGGTGTTCGAACCGTTCTTCCGCATGGAAGCCTCACGCAACCGCGGCACCGGCGGCATCGGGCTGGGCCTGGCCACGGTACGCGCGATCGTCTTCGATCACGGCGGCACCGTTGAGCTGCGCAACCGCAAGGACGGTGGCCTGCGCGTGGTGATGTCGCTGCCGCTGGCGGCGGGCTAGTTTCGGCGTCGATGCGGCCGACGGCGTGTCGTCGGAGCAATCAGGTATTGGGCGCAACGGCTGGCGTGTTAGTGAGCGCCTTCGTACGGTTGTTTGCACTCGCATGGAATCCCGCGGCTTGTTTGGCCGGCCCTTGCTGCAGCGCGAGCTGGGCGCGCAGCCAGGTCAGCGTCTTCAGCTGCCTGGGATCGTTGCCGAAGCGCGCAGCGAATTCGTCGACGGTTTGCTGGAGGCCGGCGCGCGGCTGATTTTTCTGGATCAAGGCGCGATAGAACCACCCCGCCGGACTCGTGGGAAAGCGCTGTATCGCGAGGGTGGTCACCTCCCAGGCTTTGTTCCAGTCATGCAGCTCGTTGGCATACACTTTTTCCAACTCCACCAGCGCCGACTCATCGTCGGGCGCCAGCTCGGTCGCGCGCTGCAAATCGGCTGCTGCGTGCGGGTAATCGTTCAACATCTCGTAGGAATAGCCACGCGCCTTCAGCAGATCCCCGCTGGTAGGGTCGAGCTTCATCATCGCGGTGGCTTCGTCCACCGCCCACTGCGATTCGTCGAAATTGTTGAGGTCGTAGAGGCGGTGCAGCCGCTCATCGGACAGATCGGGATCAAAACGCAGGGCTTCGGAGAAATAAACCACGGCCAAGCCCAGCGAATGGCTGGACTCCGCCGCGTGACCGGCGCTGAGCAATTGCTGCGAGGTAGCAACCTGATCAAAGATGGTCGGGTAAGTGGCCAACTGGTCGGCCGTGTGGCAATCGCAGTCGTCGAGGTTGTCGTAAGACAGTGGCTTGGAGAGTTCGAGCACAAGCAGCGGATTTTTGTCGGCGTGCTTTTGCGCATCGGCCGCCACTTGTCGCATGGCGTCAATCGAACCGTACCAGTTGGGCTGCGCCAGCCACATCATTCTGCTGTAGATAGAAAAGCTCGCCGGGTCCACGGCCTTCGCCTGCGCCGCGGCGTGTAAAGCGTACGGCGAGCCGAGTGACAAGCCGCCTGCGGCGATCATCGCTTCATAAACCGGCGTGATGCGCGGGTTGAGCGCGATAGCCTTTTGCAGATCCGTATCGGCTTGCTGCAGCAAGCGGTCCATCGATTCCACACTGCTTGTCGGCGTGTCCTTCATCCACTTGGCGCCGCGTGCCTCGCCCGCCATTTGCTCATAGGCATAGCCGCTGGCGGCATAGGCAAACGCGCTGTTGGGCGAAGCACGCTTCCACGCATCGAGCACTTCGCGCACCGCAAAGGAGCTACCGAAATCCTGCTCGAAGGTGCGATCGAGCAACCCGCGCGAACCGGACTGCGTCAACTGCTCATCGAGCATGCTGGCGAAGCGCTTGTCCACTTCCGCCGCCTGCCCATTTTCGATCAGAGTCTTCACTTCAGCGAACGGCATCAGCGGCTGCATGCGGTACTGGCAGTAGGCGCGAACGGCGGCGGGAAGCCAGTGACTATTCGGCGGATCGGGGTACGCCAGACAGCGCTGCAGCGGGTCGGCGATTTTTTCGGCCTGCTTGGCCTTGTCCAAGAACGCATAGATTTCGTCACTGTTGAACAGGCGGCCGGCCTTGACGACCAGATGTTGCGCCGCCAGCTCCGCAGCCTCCTCGCGCGCAATACGCGCCTGCACCGCCTGCCGCGCCTCGCTTGCCGACTGCCTGGCGTGCCGTACCGTCCAGACCGTTTCGCCGACGCCGAGAGCTATCAAGCCCACCACCAATAAAACTCGTCCACGCGTCATAGCATGCCCCCCCGGCAACGATTCGCCGACGATATCACCCGCCTCGGGCGTCGACCATCTGCAGAAACGCAAGGGCGGCACAATGACGAGAATGGCAGCACGCAACCACCGCCGAGCGGTCGTCAGTGACGACAGCTCGGCTGGCCGGCAAGCCATGCCGCGGCGGCATTCATTACGCTGTCGGCACCGGCATAGGGTGGCGTCGTTACCACCTGATCGGGCTCGAGCTTGTCGCCGTAGGCTTTGCCGTTGCGGTCGACATCAACAGACGTGGTCAGCACCAGGAGGCTGCCGTCTGCCAACGGATAAACGACGTTACCGGTACTCAGCCCGTGCGTTGCGCTACCGAATGAGCGCGTATTCGGACGTCCGCGGAAGGCGATCGCAACCACTTCACCGGAGCTCGCCGTTTTAGGACCGGTAAGTACGGCCACGGCTTTTTTTGAAAGATCGGGACCGTGCGGATCGGACGCGTCCAGGCCGCGGCCGACCAAAGGGCGCTGCACTTTGCCGTGGGCGTCGCGAAAGCCGATACCCAGCGTGTTGCCCAGCAAGGGACGCAGGCCACCCAGCATCGGCACCATGCTGCCGCCGGTGTTCTGGCGCAGGTCGACGATCCAGCCACAGCGAGCCTCGGGCGCGATACCCGCGATCGCGTCGACCATGCGTGTCACGAAGACATCGTGCGCGTGAGGGTCGAAACCCGTGTATCCCGGCACGTCGATATAGCCGACACTACCGCCGTGCAGCGCCACGACGGGCTCGGTCGACAATGTCACGCTGCTGGCTTCGTTCGCCGCGTGTGCGGGCTCCATCAGAAAGCTATGGTGATCGTTCAAGCGCTTGAGCAGCTCGCGGATGGCGGGATACACGTCGCGTGCCACCACCGCATTCGCCGCCATGGCGCGAATCTGCGGCTCGACCACGGACCAGTTCAACGCCGCGCTGTGCAAGGCATGCGCACGCACGAGCGCAATGGCCTCATCGAGCACCTTCTGCGGCGGCACCTCGACCACAGGCTCGCCGGTGACCAGGCGTAGCTTTGATGCCGTGACGTCGCCTTTGCCTTTGAGAATCAGCCCGAAAAACAGGCGCGAGGCTTCTTTCGGCACATCGAGGGTGGCCTGACGAAACGAACGGCCGACCTGCCCATTGACCGTACTGGTGAAGAGGGGCGAGTTGCCGAAGGCGAGCGAGGCACGTGTGTGGTCAGAGCCGTGTTCTGGGCCATCGGCGCGCAACCAGAGCTGCGCACCCTGCACAGCGTCACGCACACTCAACGTGGCGGAGAGGGTGATTCGATGCCCTCGAAACGCGGCGGCGTCGACATCCTGCGAGACACTGCCGAAGGGATGATCATCGACCCGCGCCGCGGTAATCTGCAGCGTGGCGCCGGTGGCACTCAGCGGATCGCCCATCCCCGTGACCTGATAGGCCGACATCGGGCTGCGGTCCATCGGTTTCCACGCGCTCTCCGGCTGTTGTGCGAAAACCGCTGTCGCGCAACATGCAAAAAAGCCAACGATCAAAAAGCCTCTGCGCATGACATTCCTTTGCCTGTTGAATCGAGCGATCAAATCGCTGCTGCGCCGACTGGCGCGGCAAACCGCCGCCATGATAAACCGGACATCGATCGCGTATCGGGCACTGATGCATCTGCACCAATAGGCATCGGTGTTGTATGCATGATTACCGCAGATTGGTTTAGCGAGTAGGCTGTCCTCCAGCGGCGCAAACACGACGGCCACCGGCCAGGAGTTGATCATGCACGAACCATCCGCAGCACCGGCAGGCGCCGCGTGGCGCTGGGCTGTTATCGGCATCGTGGTGGTCGGCACCGCCGCCGCGTTCGGTTATGTCGGCGGCTGGCTGGCGCCGCATCGGCTTACGCCCGAGCGCATCGTCGATCAGCTGCAGCAGAACGGCGGCGGCCTGCATCCGGGCTATCGACGCAACCACGCCAAAGGGGTTTGCGTCGCCGGCTATTTCGACAGCAACGGTGCCGCGCAGGCGTATTCCAAGGCGCAGGTGTTTGCCGCGGGGCGCACGCCGGTGGTCGGGCGGCTGGCGATTCCCGGCGGCAATCCGTATGCGCCCGACAGCAGCGCACCGATCCGTAGCATGGCGTTGCGCTTTACCCAGCCGAACGGTCAGCAGTGGCGCACGGGCATGAACAGCATGCCGGTGTTTTTGGTGAGCACGCCGCAGGCGTTCTACGAGCAGGCGCAGTCGTCGGCGCCCGACCCGGCCACCGGTAAACCGGACCCCGCGAAGGTAAAAGCCTTTTTTGCCGCGCATCCGGAAAGCGCCCCGTTTCTGGCCTGGGTGAAAACGGCCAAGCCCTCGGCGAGCTTTGCGACCGAAAGTTATTGGGGCCTCGATGCGTTCGTGTTCGTCGATGCCAATGGCACACGTCATCCGGTGCGCTGGCGCGTGGTACCCGAGGGCGCCGGCGAGCAGGTGGATGGCTCGAAGAGCGACGCGGATTATCTCAGCGCCGATCTCACACAACGCCTGGCGATGGGGCCCCAGCGCTGGAAGCTTCTGGTGACGCTGGCCAATCCTGGTGACCCAACGAATGACGCGACCAAGGTTTGGCCGTCCGATCGCAAGGAGATCGACGCCGGCACCCTGGTGCTCGATCAGGCCACCGCGCAGGACAGCGGCCCGTGCCGCGA
>CAIKJM010000303.1 GCA_903827735.1 uncultured Rhodanobacter sp.
CCTACCGTTAGACGATCTCCCAAAAACTGCTGGATCGATGCGCTCTGACTTTGGTGCATCGAACCGACAAACGCAATTCGGTAGGGAATTAGCGCTTGGAGAACTGGGTGGCGCGACGTGCTTTGTGCAGACCGACCTTTTTACGCTCGACTTCGCGGGCGTCGCGGGTCACAAAGCCGGCCTTGCGCAGCGGCGACTTCAGGGTTTCGTCGTACTCGATCAGAGCGCGAGCGATGCCCAGACGGATTGCGCCGGCCTGGCCGGTGATGCCGCCGCCAGCGACCGTCACCAGAATATCGAACTTGCTGGTGTTATCGGTCAGCTCGAGTGGCTGGCGCACGATCATGCAGGAGGTCTCGCGACCAAAGAACTGCTCGAGCGACTTGCCATTGACCACGATCTGGCCATTGCCCTTGCGAAGGAACACGCGGGCGGCGGAGGTTTTGCGGCGGCCGGTGCCGTAATTCTGCTGGATCGACATGATGATTCCTTAGAGTTCCAGCGCCTGCGGCTGCTGTGCGGTATGCGGATGCTCGGCACCGCCGTAGACCTTGAGCTTGCGATACATCTCGCGGCCCAGCGAATTCTTCGGCAGCATGCCCTTGACGGCGGTCTCGATCACGCGCTCCGGGTAGGTAGCGAGCAGATCCTTGAGGCTGGTGGTCTTCAGGTTGCCGATGTAACCGGTGAAGCGGTGGTACTTCTTGTCGTCCAGCTTGCGGCCGGTGACGTGCACCTTTTGCGCATTGATCACGACGATATAATCGCCGGTATCGCAATGCGGGGTGTACTCCGGCTTGTGCTTGCCGCGCAGGCGATGTGCAATTTCGGTCGACAGGCGACCGAGCGTCTTGTCCGTGGCATCGACCACGAACCAGTCGCGCTTGACGTTGTCTGCATTGGCGCTAAACGTTTTCATTTCAGAATACCTGTTCTGCCGCCGTGAGGCGGTACATATCATCGGTCGATCAGAGGCGCGAGATGATAGCGGAGCCGTCATCTACGGTGCAAGCTCAACGTGCGTCGAGCTGTGAGCTGGTAATCATAGCATGATGGGCGGGCTGCTTGAAAAGTCCCCATGGGAGAAGATCCGGTCCGCGGCAGCAAGACTTTGGTTCGGCCGGCGCCGTGGCGCGGCGAATGCCCGCCATAAGCAGGTTATCGGCAGCTTTCGGCACCCCGCTTCACGCACTACGGGGCAAGCTTGGCACCGCCTGAAGCGCTCTGCGGCAAGCTGCCATGCTGTTGCCAGCGCGACGAGTGTTGTCCAATGGCACACATAAGTGAGGCCCGTCACCGCCGGCAATAGGTATACCCCGCCGGACTTGAACCCGCCGCTCCACGCCCGGAAGAACCTTTAATGAAACCCGAAGCCGCCATGACCGTCCGTACCCTGACGCCGCTCGACCGGCTGCTTGCCCAGTGCGAGCGCGCGCTGGAAGCGGTGGCCGGATCACCCGCCGCGCAGCGTCCCTCCCCCGGCAACGCCGTAATGGAGGCAGATCTTGACGACGCGGAACGCCGCCACGCCGCCGGCCTGATGCGGATCAACCACACCGGCGAAGTCTGCGCGCAAGCCCTGTATCTGGGTCAGGCTGCCCTGGCCCGCCATGCCGATACGCGCGAGCACCTGCTGCACGCGGCCGATGAAGAAACCGATCACCTCGCTTGGTGCGCCGCCCGCCTGAAGCAGCTGGACAGCCGCCCCAGCCTGCTCAACCCGCTGTGGTACGCCGGCAGCTCTGCGATCGGCGCCGCCGCAGCGCTGGCCGGCGACCCGCTGAGCCTGGGCTTTGTGGTGGAAACCGAGCGCCAGGTCGAAGCGCATCTGCAGGACCATCTGGAAAAGCTGCCCGCGGCGGACGAACGCTCGCGCGCGGTGCTGACCCAGATGCAGGCGGACGAAGTGCGCCACGCAAAGGAGGCCGAGCAGCGCGGCGGGGTCGACCTGCCCTTTCCGCTGCCGAAGCTGATGTATCTGAGCTCGATGGTGATGAAGGCCGTCGCCTATCGACTCTGATCTCGTATCTTTGCCAGTGCAGCCATAAAAAAAACCCGCCTTTCGGCGGGTTTTTCGTTACATCAGGTTGCGGCCGTGGAACAGCTCCTCAATCTCGCGCCTGAGCAGCGACTCGATGCGCTGGCGCTCCTTGAACGACAGGTCGTCGGCGTGCGAGTCAAACAGGTAGGTGTCCAGGTCGAAGTCCTTGATGTGCATCTTCGTGTGGAACATGTTTTCCTGATACACGTTGACGTCGAACATCTCGTACTTCTGGCGGATGTGCTTGGCCAGATAGTCCTGCACCGAGTTGATCTTGTGGTCGATGAAGTGCTTCTTGCCCTTCACGTCGCGGGTGAAGCCGCGCACGCGGTAGTCGCACACCACGATGTCCGACTCGAAGCTGTCGATCAGGTAGTTCAGCGCCTTCAGCGGGGAAATCACGCCGCAGGTGGCCACGTCGATATCGGCGCGGAAGGTGGCGATACCGTTGTGCGGGTGCGTTTCCGGGTAGGTATGGACGGTGATGTGGCTCTTGTCCATATGCGCGACGACAGCACCGGTGATGGTGTCGCGCCCGAGCTTCTCCAGCACCGGCTCCTCGGAAATCAGCATCGTCACCGATGCGCCCTGCGGGTCGTAGTCCTGGCGGGCGATGTTGAGGATGTTGGCGCCGATGATCTCGGCCACATCGGTGAGGATCTGGGTCAGGCGATCGGCGTCGTACTGATCATCGATGTACTCGATGTAGTTGCTGCGCTGCTCTTCGGACACCGCGTAGCAGATGTCGTAGATGTTGAAGCTCAACGCCTTGGTCAGGTTGTTGAAGCCCTGCAGGCGAAGACGGGGAAGTGGTTTAACCAAGGCGACTCTCCATGGCGTTATGAGGCCAGCAGTGGAGGCGGGTTAGCGACAAGGGTCCCCGCTGAATGGTGTGACGCGCAGGCAGCAACCTTCCGCGATCGTTGTGACCGGCGTGCGACAACGTAACGTTGCCCTCGCCGAAAGACCGCGGAGTATGCGGTAAAACGCGAAAAAACTGAACCTGCGGCAAGGTGCTCAGGTTTGCCATAATGCAGGCCAACAGGGGACGGCAACGACGACTGATTCGGCGGCAAGCCTTGGCTGCCGCCGGCATGAAACCATCTGCGGGGATGATAGTGGCGCAACTCAAATACCAGCTGCAGCAAGCGTTTGAACGTTCTCAGGCACCGCTCAACTTCGCGCCGGATCCCGCTTCGATGGAGCGATTTCTTGCGCTTTGCCATCGCCGCCGCTACCCGGGTAAGACCGCGATCATCCGTCCGGGTGACCCGGCCAATACGCTGTATTACGTCATCGACGGCTCGCTCGCCGTCTGCACCGAAGACGAACAGGGCCGCGAATTGATCCTGGCGTACATCAGCCGTGGCCAGTTCATCGGCGAAATGGGCCTGTTCGTGGAGCAGGCGCAGCGCGAGTCGATGGTGCGCACGCGCACGCCGTGCGAAATGGCCGAAATCAGCTACGAGCGACTGTTTCAGCTGATGGAGACCTCGCTGCGCGAGGAATGCCCGAAGATCCTCTTCGCCATCGGCGCGCAGCTCACCACGCGACTGTTGCGCACCTCGCGCCAGGTCAGCCGCATGGCCTTCATGGATGTGACCAACCGGATTTCGCGCACGCTGCTGGACCTGTGCCAGGAGCCGGACTCCATGACCCATCCGGACGGCACGCAGATCCGCATCTCGCGCCAGGAAGTCAGCCGCATCGTCGGCTGCTCGCGCGAGATGGTCGGTCGGGTGCTGAAGCAGCTGGAAGAGCAGCGCATGATCGACGTGTCCGGCAAGACCATCGTGGTGCGCGGCACGCGCTGAAACCGGCAGTTGATCGTTTTCATCAGGCGCTCATGTGGCGCCTGAGTCATAGGCGAAAGCAGTCCGAACGTCGCGCGCTCAGAACCACTCGACGCGTTTCACGCTGCGGCCCAGCGCCTTTTCGATTTTCTTGCACAGCTTGGGCGCGCCGTTGACCAACACCGCCTCGGCCGCCGGCTTCAGCATCGGAATGTCGTGCGATGAGTCGCTGTACGCCACGCGCCAGGCCTGCAGGCCGTGCGACGCCAGCGCCTGCAGCTTGCGCTTGCCCACGTTGTGCGACTTTACCCGCATGCCCAACCAGCTGGGCCGCAGCTGCGAGGCAAGCACTTCGATATCGGTTAGGCCCAGCTCCTGCAGGATGCTGCTGACCAGCGTGTACTCGCAGCCAGTGACCACAACCACCCGGTCGCCCGCGGCCTGATGCCGGCGCAGCGCCAGCAGGCCATCGCGACAGAACAGCTTGGGCCGACGCACCAGCTGGGCGGCGAATGCTTTGGCCGCCGCGGCGTAGCGCGGCTCGCTGACGCCGAGCAGACCGATGTGCACCAGCGTGCGCACCGGCCAACGCCACGACACCATTAGGCCAAGAAGCAGCCACGGCACGGTAGGCAGCACCAGCAGCTTGCGCAGCAGCGAGCGCTTGTAGCGATCGCGCACGAAAAGACCGAACGAATCGGCGTGAATCAGCACGCCGTCAAAGTCGAACAGCACCACGCATGACACCCTAGCGTCGATGATGGTGGGTTCGCCCGGCATCGCGACGGTCGTCGCAGCTGGATCGAGCTCGATGGATCGGGCAGCGAACGCCGCTTCATCCGGCATCGCTTCATGCGGCAATGGCTCGGTCACGGCGTACCGAACAATCGCCGCAGTTCGCTACCCGGATTTTCGGCACGCATGAACGCCTCGCCGACCAGAAATGCCTGGATGCCGCCCTCGCGCAGGCGCGCGACGTCTTCCGGCGTGTGGATGCCGGACTCGGCGACCAGCACGCGGTCGTATTCAATCAGATCCTGCAGCGCCAGCGAGGTCTCCAGCGAGGTCTCGAAGCTGCGCAAATTGCGGTTGTTGACGCCAATCAGCGGTACCGGCACGGCCATCGCGCGTTCGAGCTCCTCTTCATCGTGCACCTCACAGAGCACGTCGAGATCCAGCTCGGCGGCCAGCAGCGACAGCTGCAGCAGCACGTCGTCGTCCAACGCGGAAACGATCAGCAGCACGCAGTCCGCGCCGATCGCGCGCGCCTCGTACACCTGATACGGATCGATGATGAAATCCTTGCGCAGCACCGGCAGCGTGCACGCGCCCAGCGCCTGCTGCAGAAACGCCTCGCTGCCCTGGAAAAAATCCGCGTCGGTCAGCACCGAGAGGCAGGCGGCGCCGGCCTCCTCGTAGCTGCGTGCGATCGCCGCCGGATCGAACTCCGCGCGGATCACGCCCTTGCTGGGACTGGCCTTTTTCACTTCGGCGATCACCGCAGGAAGGCCGGCGGCGATCTTTGCCTCGATCGCGGCGGCGAAGCCGCGGGTGTGGGGCATATCCTTGACGCGAGCGATCAGCTCGTCCATCGGCATTTTTGCTTTGCGCTCGGCGACTTCTTCGGCCTTGCGCGCAAGAATGCGATTGAGAATGTCGGTCATGGCATGTCTCTGATTGGAATAACGTGGGTATTTGAATCGGGCAAGCGGCGCGTGCTGCAGTATCGCCGCTTCGGCTCGTGCAAGCACGCGGCCATGCTAGTGGCTACGCGAGCCCACTTTACGCGGATGCGGCAAGCCGGCGCGTGGCCTCGACAAACGCGTTCATTTTCTCATGCGCCGCGCCGCTGGCAATGGTGGAGCGCGCCAGTTCGATGCCGTCGTCGATCGAGTCGACCACGCTGGCCGCGTACAGCGCCGCGCCGGCATTCAGGCAGACGATGTCATGCGGCACGCCGCGACGGCCCTGCAAGGCCTCGAGCAGCATCGCTTTCGATTCTTCGACATTTTCCACCCTCAGATTGCGGCTGGAGGCCATGGCAAAGCCGAAGTCTTCGGGCTCAATTTCGTACTCGCGCACGACGCCGTCGCGCAGCTCGCCCACCAGGGTGGTGGCGCCCAGCGAAATTTCGTCCATGCCGTCGCGGCCCCAAACGACCAGAGCGTTACGCGCGCCCAGCGCCTGCAATACGCGCACCTGGATGCCGACGAGATCGGGATGGAATACGCCCATCAGAATATTGGGAGCATCCGCCGGATTGGTCAGCGGGCCGAGGATATTGAACAGCGTGCGCACGCCCATCTCACGCCGCGCCGGCGCAACGACCTTCATCGCCGGATGATGGTTCGGCGCGAACATGAAGCCGATGGCGGTTTCTTCCATGCACTGCGCGACCTGCGCCGGCGTGAGATCGATCGACGCACCGAGCGACTCCAGCACGTCGGCGCTGCCGGACTTCGACGACACGCTGCGGCCGCCGTGCTTGGCCACGCGCGCGCCGGCTGCGGCGGCCACGAACATCGACGCGGTAGAGATATTGAAACTCGACGCGCCGTCGCCACCGGTGCCGACAATATCCAGCAGGTGACGCGTGTCGCCGCGGATCGGCACCTTGGCCGACAGCTCGCGCATCACGCGCGCCGCGCCGGTGATCTCGCCGATGGTTTCCTTTTTGACGCGCAGGCCGGTCATGATCGCCGCCGTCATCAGCGGGCTGACCTGCCCGCCCATGATCTGGCGCATCAGCGAAATCATCTCGTCGTGGAAAATTTCGCGATGCTCGATCGTGCGCTGCAAAGCCTCCTGCGGCGTGATCGTAATTTCGCGATGCGGCACTTCGCGATGCGCCGTGCTCATGCGGCGAGCTTCAGCGGCTGACCGAGAAAATTGCGCAGCAGATCGTGGCCGTGCTGGGTCAGGATCGACTCGGGATGAAACTGCACGCCCTCCACCGGCAAGGTCTTGTGGCGCAGGCCCATGATCTCGTCGATCGAGCCGTCCGCGTTTTCTGTCCACGCGGTAACTTCCAGGCAATCGGGCAGCGAGTGCTGCTCCACCACCAGCGAGTGGTAGCGCGTCGCCTCGAAAGGGTCAGGCAAGCCGGCAAACACGCCCTGGCCGCGATGGCGCACCGGCGAGGTCTTGCCGTGCATGATCTGCTTAGCGCGAATCACCTTGCCGCCGAACGCCTGCCCGATCGCCTGATGGCCCAGGCATACGCCGAAGACCGGAATTTCCGCCGACAGCTCGCGCAATACGTCCAGCGAGACGCCGGCGTCGTCCGGCGTGCCAGGCCCCGGCGAAATCATGATGTGCGAAGGCTTCAGCGCGCGAATGCCAGCCACATCCAGCGCATCGTTGCGCACCACCTTCACCTGCTGCCCCAGCTCCCCGAGGTACTGCACGAGGTTGAAGGTAAAGCTGTCGTAGTTGTCGATCATCAGCAGCATGGGATGGCGGATCCTGTCGGTAAAACAGCGCGGGCCACCAACGGCGCGTGCCGGCTGTGCGACAACGGCAGGTCCGCCTGGACCGCCGCCGCTCGCATTTGCAGGCAGTCATTGTGGGGGATGACGCATGCTGTCGTCATCCGGTCAGTTCGACGGGGGCTGTCGATACAGACGGAGGCTGCCGGGAGCCCGCATCGAACGTGCGCCGCTTGTGTTTCAAGTCCGGACGCTTTACCGAATATTTTTTCTGCGGCTCCTGATGTCGCACGCATTCCGGTTGCCGCCCAAGAGCAACTACGATTGCGGTATAAACAGGGCAGCTAGCCGATGCGTAACTTGATCGTGGTGCTTGGCGACCAGCTGGATCGCGAATCAACCGTACTGGAAGATTTTGACCCCGCGCTTGATGCGCTGTGGATGGCCGAATGCGCCGGTGAGGCCACGCACGTGTGGTCACACCAGGCGCGCATCGCCATCTTTCTCGCCTCGATGCGGCACTTTCGTGACGACATGCGCGCGCGCAACTGGCCGCTGCACTATCGGGCGCTGGGCGACCACGCGCAAGCGCAACTCGATGGCGTGCTGCGCGAAGACTTGCGCAAGCTGAAACCCGAACGCGTAGTGTTGGTGCGCCCCGGCGAGTGGCGTGTGCGTGAAGCGCTGCGCACGGTGGCCAGGGACGAAGGCGTCGAATACGCCGAGCGTCCCGACCGCCATTTCTTCATCGAGCCGGAAGACTTCGCCGAATGGGTCGGCGCGCGCCGTGAAATTCGCATGGAGCATTTCTATCGCTGGATGCGTCGGCGCTTCGACGTGCTGATGGACGAGGACCAGCCGACCGGCGGTCAGTGGAACTACGACCACGACAACCGCAAAAGCTTCGGCAAGAAAGGCCCGGGCATGCTGCCCGCACCCAAGCGTTTCCCGCCGGACGCGATCACCCGTGAAGTACTCGATCTCGTGGCCGAGCGGTTCGGCGATCACCCCGGCGGCCTGGAGGCTTTCGACTGGCCGGTCACACCAAAACAGGCTAAGCAGGCGCTGAAGGATTTCATCGATCACCGCCTGGCCGCCTTCGGCCAGTGGCAGGACGCGATGTGGAGCGGCGAGCCGTGGCTGTATCACGCACGACTGTCCACCGCGCTGAACCTCAAGCTGCTCGACCCGCGCGAGGTGGTGCAGGCCGCTGTCGATGCCTTAAAGAGCGGACGCGCCGAACTGGCCGCGGTGGAAGGTTTCGTGCGGCAGGTGCTGGGCTGGCGCGAATTCATCCGCGGCATGTACTGGCGCGACATGCCGAAGCTGCTGCAGGGTAATGCGCTAAAGGCGCACGCGCCGCTGCCCGCGTTTTACTGGACCGGCGACACGGACATGAACTGCTTGCGCGAAGCGCTGGGGCAGACGCTGAAGCACGGCTACGCGCATCATATCCAGCGGCTGATGGTCACCGGCAACTTCGCGCTGATGCTGGGCGTGGAGCCAGAACAAATCCACGCGTGGTATCTGGCCATTTATGTGGACGCGGTGGAATGGGTAGAGGCACCCAACGTGATGGGGATGAGCCAGTTTGCCGACGGCGGCAAGATGGTGTCCAAGCCTTATTGCTCGTCCGGTCGCTATATCCAGCGCATGAGTAACTACTGCGACGACTGCCGTTTCAAACCCGATAAAGCCGTCGGCGACGACGCCTGCCCCTTCACCACGCTGTACTGGGATTTTCTCGACCGTCATCAGACGCGCTTTGCCCATCACCCGCGCGCCGCGCTGCAGTGGAAATCGCTGGAGCGCTTGAGCGAGGATGAGCGCAAGGCCATTCGCGCTCAGGCGGTCGCGTTGCGCAAGCAGCTGGCGAAAGCGGAGTGATCGCGAGTCAGTGACTCGCTGGCGCCGGAAACGCCAGCACCTGCTCGGTGTAGGTTTCGATTACCGCGCTGAACGGCCGATTGTCGGCCGCGTATAAAACGGCGCGATGCTGCAGCACCTGATGCGGAATCGACAAGTTGCCCTGGCCGGCAGGCCATGCTTTATCGCTCGTCTCCCAGCCCGCGGGCAATGGCGACCACAGCATCGTCGCATCCAGCGTCTGCCGACGAAAATGCAGCGGCAGCACAACGCGTCCGAAAGGCGTATCCGTGTGGTCGAGCTGCTCGTTCATCGCGGCCGTGAGGCGCGAGGGCACGTACCAGTTATCCGCTTCGGAGAGCACATGCGAGCCGCAGCGCAGCAGCACGCGCCGATAGCGCACCGGCTCGTTCGGTCCGATCGCCAGGCGCGTGCGCAGATCGTCAGGCAGCGGCTTGTCGTCACCGTTGACGCGCTGCGCGCTGATCTTGACCGGCTCGGCCATGTGGTGCGCGCCGCACCATTGCTCCATCGTCAGTGTGGCACTGTCGTGGCTGAGCAGATCGGCATTGAAGGTTTGCAACAGCGCCAGCGCTTCGAGTCGACCGACCGGAGTATCCGGCCATGCGGGCGCGGCATCCCGCGCCGCCGCTGCGTCGATCAGACAGCACAGCATGAGCACGGCGATCGTTGTCGACGCACTCCGATGCCTCATCACAAGCCTTTCGCCGCCTGCGCCACCGCGCGAAACAGCGCGCGGCCCTTGCTCATGGTTTCTTCCCACTCGGCAGCGGGGTCGGAGTCGTAGACGATGCCCGCGCCGGCCTGCACGTGCAGACGGCCGTTCTGGATCACCGCGGTGCGGATCGCGATGGCGGTGTCGGCGTCGCCCCACCAGCCGATCCAGCCGATCGCGCCGGCGTAGATATTGCGCTTGTACGGCTCCAGCTCCTGGATGATTTCCAGCGCGCGGATCTTCGGCGCGCCGCTGAGCGTACCGGCCGGGAACGTCGCCTTGAGGACGTCCATGTAACTGAGCCCGGGACGCGCCTTGCCCTGCACCTGCGAGACGATATGCATAACGTGCGAGTAGCGCTCGATCGCAAACGACTCGCTGACTTCCACGCTGCCAGTTTCGCTGATGCGGCCGATGTCGTTACGGCCCAGATCGATCAGCATCACGTGTTCGGCGCGCTCTTTCGGATCGGCCAGCAGCTCGGCTTCCAGGGCAACATCTTCCGCCTCGGTCGCACCGCGCTTGCGCGTGCCGGCGAGCGGACGCACGACGACCTTGCCGTCCTTCAAGCGCGCCAGAATTTCCGGCGACGAGCCGACGATCTGTGTATCGCCCAGATCGACGAAGTACATGTAAGGCGACGGGTTGAGCGCGCGCAGCGCGCGATAGACGTCGATCGGGCGCGCATTGAAACCCACGCTCAATCGCTGCGACGGCACCACTTGAAAAATATCGCCGGCGCGGATGTATTCCTTCGCCCGCTCGACCATCGCCTCGAACTCTTCGCGGGTGAACGACGAGGTGAAATCGCTCTCGTCCACCAGCTCGACCGACTGCGTCGGCGATGGATACGAAGCGCCGCCCTGACGCAGGCGGTAGACCAGCGCATCCAGCCGCCGCTGCGCATTGGCATAGGCCTGCGGCTGTGCCGGGTCGGCGTGCACGATGAGATACAGGCGGCCCTTGAGGTTGTCGAACACCGCAACCTCTTCGGCCAGCATCAGCAACACGTCGGCCGTGCCCAGCTCGTCGGCGCGATCCCACTGCGCCAGCCTCGGCTCGATGTAGCCAATCGTCTCGAAACCGAAATAGCCGACCAGACCGCCGCTGACAGCGGGCAGCTCGGGCAGCTGCGGCACGTCGTACTGCTTGCGCAGCATTTCGATTTCCGCCAGTGGATCGGCGACGTGGCGACGCTCGGTCACCTCGCCCGAATCTTCGACTTCGAGTTCGTGCCCACGCAGTCGATATACGCGTTTGGCCGGCAGGCCGATGATCGAATAGCGGCCCCAGGTCGCCCCGCCCTCGACCGACTCGAACAGAAACGTATAGCGGCCGTCGGCCAGCTTCAGATACACCGACAGCGGCGTATCGAGATCGGAAAACACTTCGCGCACCAGCGGAATGCGCGTATGGCCCTTGGCCACCAGCACGTCGAATTCGTCTCGGGAAATCACAAGCGGCTCTGACTCGGGGAAGCGGCTGCTGAAGATAGCAGGCTGCGGGCGGACAGGCACGGCGTTGGCCCATGCTCGACAGCTTTCCGGCGCGCATCTACTCTTCGACACGAACGGCAGGGGAGATGCATCGCCGTTCACCGCGGGCCCGCTCGCCAGGCCCGCTTGCCGACCACGGCACACAGCTCACTTCACGAAGACAGGGGACGCCGCGTGACCATTGACGATCAGATATGGATAGGCCAGAACGGCGAAAAATATGGGCCCTACAGCGAGGCGACCGTTCGCCAGTGGCTGGCCGAAGGAAAATTCGCTCCCGATGCGCTGGTGTGGCGCGAGGGCATGCCGGACTGGGTGCCGCTGAGCCACTTTTTTTATGCGGCTCCCGGCATGACGCCACAGCCGGCACCACCGCCGGCCTTTCGAACGCAAGACGGTGGTTTCGGCGGCGATTCTTTTTCGGCCCAGCGTTACGGTGACACCGGCCGCACCCAGGCAAACCGTGCCGATATTCCCGAGCCACCTTCGCTGCACTGGGGCCTGGTGCTGCTGTACTCGATCCTCACCCTCGGTATTTTTTCGCTGATCTGGCCGTTTATTCAGGCCAGCTGGATTCGCAGGGTCGATCCGCAAAGCAAGAGCCGGCTGCTGCTGGTCATCGCGCTGGTCTGCTTTTTGATCGGTGAGCCGATCTACTGGATCGGGGTCGCGGCTCAAATGCATGGCAACAGCGGAGCGGCCGGCCTGGGCGGAATGATCTTGCTGGCGCGCTGGATTCTTTATCTGGTGGCTTATTTCTCGATGGCCGGATCCATCGAGAGGTTGGTTGGCCAGTACGGCATCCGTTCGGAGATCGGCCGCATCACCCTGTTCTTTTTTCCGATGTTCTACCTGCAGGCACAGCTGACGTGGCTGGCGCGCTGGCGGCAGACCGGCCAGACCTTTCCGGCCGCATCGAAGGGATCTATCTGGGCCACGGTCCTGATCGTGCCCTTCATTGCCATACTGGCCGCCATCGCCATTCCCGCTTATCAGAGTTACATCGTCCGAATGCAGGTGACTGAAGGTTTGTCGCTGGCCGATAGAGCCAAGACGGCATTCAGCGCGTACTACGACAGCCACCATACCGTGCCGACGGACAACGCCGCCGTCGGCCTCGCGCCGGCGACATCGATCACCGGCAAATACGTCTCCAGCGTCGATGTCTCCGGCGGCAAGATCACGGTCACGTTCGACGGCGACGGCGCCAACGGGACGATCCGCGACAAGGCGCTGGTGCTGACGCCGGAAACCAGCAGCGGCCAGATCACCTGGACGTGCAGCGCGCAGAGCACGGTACCGGCGCGGGATCTGCCCGTGAGCTGCCGCCGCTGAATTCAACCGCAGGGTGCGAGTTCTCGCGTTTGCATCCAGCCGGGCTTTTTCGACTTACATCGGCTCAGCCGCCCAAACGCTGCCTCGACATACCGTGCAGCTGCAGGGCAAACGCCACGCCGCTGCCGTCGTCGAGATTGCGCGCCGTAGCGACGCCTTGGTGGCGTTCGGCGACCAGCCGCACCACGTAAAGGCCCAGTCCCAGATGCGGCACGTCGCCCGGCGTGGTCTTGTCGCGCAGGCTGACCAGGGTGTCGAACAGGCGACCTTGCATGGCTTCGGGCAGCAGCGGGCCCTGGTTGGTCAGCTCGATCTGCGCGCCGTTTTCGATCGGCGACAGGCTCAGCCGCAGCCAGCCCTGTTCGGGCGTGAACGACAGCGCGTTGTCGAACAGCTTGTCCAGCGCTTGGGCTACCAGTTCGGGCGCGCAGTGCAGTACCAGCGGCGCGTCGGGCAGCACGCAGTCCAGCCGGCGCGTGCCGATCAGTGCGCGATAGGCGTCGGCGCAGCCGCGCACGACGTCGCGCAGATCCACGTCTTCGGGTTCGGCGCTGGTAATCGAGCGCTCCATGCGGCTGGACTCGCTCATGGCGCGCACCAGGGCACCGAGCCGGGCCACGCCGTCGCGCGCGCGTTCCAGATACGGACGGCCTTCAGGCGTCAGTGCCGCGTGCTCCAGATTGTCCAGCGACGATTTGACGATCGCCAGCGGCGTGTTGAGCTCGTGCGACAGCTTGGAGGTCAGCGTGCGCAGATAATCCGTATAGCTGCCGACCATGCCGAACAGTCTTTCGAAGCTGCGCGCGAGGTCGCCGATCTCATCCATCGAATCGGTCATCGGAAAACGGCCATCCTCGAAAAGGCCGTCCAGACGTCCATCGTTGAGCTGTGCGCGTTCGGCCGCATTGCGCAATCGACCAAGCCGCAGGCTTAGCCGAGTGGCAAACGCCAGCAGGATCGCGCCGGCGATCAGCAGCACGCCAAAGCTGGTCAGCAGCAGGCCGAGCAGCGCGCGATTGGCCAGCAGCGGCACGGTGCGGCTGGCCTGCTCCAGCAGCAGCACGCCATCGACCTTGCCGCCCTGCCCGATCGGTACGGCGGCGGTGAGCACCACGCTGCCGCGCTGCTCGCCGCTGCGCCACACGCTGACCGGCTTGCCCGCGCCGGCGCGAGCGACTTCGCGCGTATCCAGTCGGGGCACGTCCTGCGACCACAGGCTGGCGTCCTCCAGCCGCTTGCCGAGCAGCGAGCGATAGATGATCGAGGCGAACCAGCCGGGCTGACCGTCGGTGCCCGGCGTGGTGTTCAACCGGCCGCTGCGCGCCAGCAGCCAGCCCTGTGGGGCCAGCAGACGCGCCTGCACCTCGTCCGGCGCAAGACGAGCCAGCTCACCGGACAGCAGGGTGGAATACGCCAGCAACGGCCGCGTATCCGCCGCCATGGGATCGCCGCCGGCCGAGGCGTCGTACACGCCCACGCCGAGCGCGCGCAGCTTCAGGCCGCGCGCCAGCCGCAGCTCGACGCGATAGCCGCTGCCGTCCTCCTGCCACTGCGCGGTCAGCGGATCGGGAAAGCCGAGCACCGGCGGATCGAGCGGATGTGCGGTCAGCGGGCCGGGCGCCGCACTGGCCAGCAGATAGCGCTGCTTACCTGCCGCGTTCGCCAGCGTAAGGATGAGATGGTCGGCGGCCAGCGCATTGGCGTCGCCCGCATCGGCGCGCGTGCGGTGCGTATCGCGCACGTCGGCGTATAGGTAAAGCCACTCGCCGTCCTGGGCCAGCAGCAGTTTGCCGCGAGGATTCGATGCGGGGCCGAGCGTCTGACTCCACGGCGTTAGCGGCGCCCAGTCATCGCCGTAACCATCCACCGTGATGGGGCTGGTCGCCTCCTGCACATACCAGCCGTTGGCATCCTCCGGCAGCACCGCGCCGGTGATCACCAGACTGCGCGCCACCGCGCGCGCCGAAGCGAGCAAGGCATCGGCCTGGCCCTCGCGCAGCAGCGTCTCCATCTGGCGCACGTACAGCCAACCCGCGATCGGCAGCGCCAGCGTGCACAGCGCCACCAGCAGCAGCTTTTTGCGTAGGCTCATCGGCAGACTAGCGGCGATGCAGGTATCGGTGTGCCATCACGGCGCTGACCTTCGGCTGGCGGACTTGTCGCCGCGCTGATATTTCGTATACGTCGATTTCTGCACCACCTGTCGCAGCAGCGCCAGCACCGACGCGCGCTGCGGGTCCTTGGCGGCCACCGTCATCGACCAGCTCAGGCGGATGCCGGTGGTTTTGCCCGGATCACAGAACACCACGGCATCGTCCATGTGGTCGCTGCCCTGATACAGCACGCCGTCGCAGGTCATGGCCGTGCCGGTGACCGGGAACGCACTGACCGCGGCTTGGGGATCTTTCTTCCGATAGCTGGCCTGGTCGGCCGCGCGCTCCGCCTTCATCGAAGGCAGCTTGCGCGTCCATACGTTGAGCACCATCACGCGATCGGGGTTGCCGGTCCAGTCACCCTGGTAGATCACCAGATTCACGCCGATGGCGCGGGCGTACTGGCAGCAGTCGCTGGTCCAGCCCGCCGGCGGCACGGTCACGATGGACCAGCCGGGCACCGATTCGTCGGCGCCGCCGCTGACGGTCACCGTTTTTGCGTCACCCTGGGTCGCTGCGGACGCAGCGCGCGGCGAGACGTGCGCAGCGCCATGCGACGTCGACAGCGGAATCGGCGACGCGGCAGACGATGCAGCCACCGGAGCGACCGCCGCGCGATCAACGGAATGCCCCGTCGTGGCGACCAGCAGCAGTGCAAGCGCGATGAGCGGCGCGCGCATCACGGCTTCCACCGGTAGCCGACGCCGTGCACGGTTTCGATGCCGTCGAACTCGGGCGCCACGGCGATGAATTTTTTGCGGATGCGTTTGACGTGCGAGGTGATGGTGGCATCGTCCACCACCAGCTCGGCCTCGCGCATAAGCTGGTCGCGATTCTTCACGTGGCCGGGGAAGCGGATCAGCGTGTGCACCATCCAGAACTCGGTGACGGTGAGCGGAATCTCCTCGCCGTTCCAGGTAATGCGCATGCGCTCGGACTCCAACTTCAGCGGCCCGTGCTGGATCACCGTTTCGCTTGAGGCCGGCGCCTTAAGCGACTCGATCCGGCGGAACAGCGCCGCGATGCGCGCGGCCAGCTGATGCAGGCTCGTGTCCTTGCTGAGGTAGTCGTCAGCTCCCAGGCGCAGGCCGGAGATCACGTCGAAATCCGAATCGCGCGCGGTGAGAAAAATCAGCGGCAGCGTGGACGATTTGGCGCGCAGCTCGCGGCACAGGTCGAAGCCGCCCTCGGGCTCGTCGCCCAGACCGATGTCGATGATGACCAGCTCGGGCAGACGCATGGCGAACGCGCTCGAGGCTTCCTGCCGTGAACCGTAGCCGCGCGCGTCGTAGCCGAAACGGTTCAAGGCCTCGACGTAGTTGGCGCGGATCAGCGGTTCGTCTTCAACGATGGCAATGCTGCGGCCCATGGCGCGCTCCTTTGTGGTGGGCGCAGCGTGCTATGTGAAGAGCACTGGCGCAAGCCATCCTTCGTCACTGCCCGCGTATTGCCACAACCCAGCGGCAGGTGCGCCCGATTGCGTCGGCGCCAGCGCCCGAAAACGCGGTGTGATGGCCAGCATGAACCGCGCACGGAGAACGGCAATGCAGGGCAACGAACCCAAAGAACGCGACCCCAACGCCGAATTGCGCAGCTTCGAACCGCTGCGGGTGTCGCTTGCGATCGGCGCGCTGCTGCTGGGCGTGATTCTCGGCTTTCACTGAGGCCGCGGCCGTGCTGAAACATTCACTCTGTTCAGGTTTTATCGACTCAGGATCCGACGACTGGGCTGCCATGGAAGGCGAGCGGGCATCTGGCGCGAACGGAAGCGCGCCGGATGCGCGGCAGGAACCCGATCCCGGCTGGCAGCCGCTCTAACGCCGCATCGGCCCGATGTTCAACAATCATGGTGACCTGTTCTCCCCTCGGTCATGAGGGGAGCTTTTTTGGCACAGGCTCTGCAGGTGCGCGGGCCGTATTTTATTTCGCGCACAGCGGGAACCAAACCGGAAAACGCACTGTCTGAGTCTGTGATTGGCGCGCTTCCATAGCCGTGGAATGTGTCGATGCGGGCGTTGACCCCTCCCTCCGATGCGCTCGCATCGACCTGCGCCAATCATTGATGTTTCCTCTCACGTCTGACGACGTTTATCCCGGTGCTGCCCTGCGCCGGGATTTTTATTGGGCGTTAGTCGCGCCGGCCCCGATACCCGTCTCAGCCGATGGCCCTGCGCATGGCGTCGATCTCGGCGCGGTAGTCCTTGGCGTGGAAAATCGCCGAACCGGCGACGAAGGTGTCCGCACCGGCTTCGGCAATGGCAGCGATATTTTCAGCCGTGACGCCGCCATCGATCTCCAGCCGAATCGCGCGGCCGCTGTCATCGATGCGGCGACGCACCTGACGCAGCTTCTCCAGCGCGCCGGGGATGAACTTCTGCCCGCCAAAACCCGGGTTCACCGACATGATCAGGATCAGGTCGAGCTTGTCCATCACATAGTCCAAGTGATCTAGCGGCGTGGCCGGATTAAACACCAGCCCAGCGGTGCAGCCGGCATCCTTGATCAGGCCCAGCGTGCGGTCGATATGCTCGCTGGCCTCCGGATGAAAGCTGATGTTGGTCGCACCCGCCTTGGCGAAATCCGGCACGATGCGATCGACCGGTTTCACCATCAGATGCACGTCGATCGGCGCCGTAATGCCGTACTTGCGCAGCGACTCCAGCACCGCCGGCCCGATGGTGAGGTTCGGCACGTAGTGGTTGTCCATCACGTCGAAATGCACCCAGTCCGCACCCGCGGCCAGCGCAGCGGCAGTGTCATCACCCAGCCGCGCAAAATCGGCGGCGAGGATGGACGGAGCGATCATCGGGGCTTGCTTGCTCATGGGAGAACCTGATTGGAAGACGAGGGGCGAGAGACGAGTAGCGAGGGCGCGAGGACCGACCTTCGAC
>CAIKJM010000304.1 GCA_903827735.1 uncultured Rhodanobacter sp.
CACACCCTCGGTGATCAGGCAGCCGGCGCCGTAGATGCCGGTGGGATGGAACTGCACGAACTCCATGTCCTGAAGCGGCAGGCCGGCGCGCAGCACCATGCCACCGCCGTCGCCGGTGCAGGTATGGGCCGAGGTCGCGCTGAAGTAGGCGCGACCGTAGCCGCCGGTCGCCATCACTACGGCCTGGCCGCGGAAGAAATGCAACGTACCCTCGTTCATATCGAGCGCCAGCACGCCGCGGCAGACGCCCTCGTCGTCGAAGATGAGGTCGATGGCGAAGTATTCGATAAAAAAGGTGGCGTCGTGCGCCAGCGCCTGCTGATACAGCGTGTGCAGAATCGCGTGACCGGTACGGTCAGCCGCGGCGCAGGTGCGCTGCGCGGTGCCCTTGCCGTAATGCGTGGTCATGCCGCCGAACGGACGCTGATAGATCTTGCCCTCCTCGGTACGCGAGAACGGCACACCGTAGTGTTCCAGCTCGATGATCGCGGGAATCGCCTCGCGGCACATGTATTCGATCGAGTCCTGGTCACCGAGCCAGTCGGAGCCCTTGATCGTGTCGTAGAAGTGGAAGCGCCAGTCGTCCTCACCCATATTCCCGAGCGCGGCCGAGATGCCGCCCTGCGCCGCTACCGTGTGCGAGCGCGTTGGAAACACCTTGGAGATGCACGCGGCCTTCAGGCCTTTCTCGGCCAGGCCAAACGTGGCTCGCAAGCCGGCGCCGCCGGCACCGACGACGATGACGTCATACTCATGCTGCTGGATCTTGTAGCTTTCCATCGAATCGTGGCTCCCGCGTCTCAGTGGGTCAGCGCAATGCGCAGTACGGCCAGCACGCTCGCGAGCGCGCCCAGGACCGCCAGGAACTTGATCAGCACCAGCGAAAGGACTTCCTTCCAGCGGGTGTGTACATAGTCTTCAATCACTACCTGCAGCCCCAGCACCGCGTGCCAGAACATCGTAACCAGCATGATGATCAGCAACAGCGCATTCCAAGGCTTGGCGACCGTGGCCAGCGCGGTGGCATAGTCCGCATGCAGCAGACCGAGTACGGTAATCACGAACCATATGAGCAGTACGACAAGTGCCGCTGCCGTGACGCGCTGCGTCCACCAGTGACCGACGCCCGACTGGGACGAACCGAGGCCGCGAGCGACCTTGAGCGGGTTGCGCAAATCCTTGGCGGTCATGCCGCACCTCCTGCCGTCAGTACGTAGGCCCACACGGCAGCCGTGAGCACCAGGCTCAGCACCACCGACAGCCAGCTGGAGCGAACGAACTGCGGAATCGCATAACCCGCGCCGGTGTCCTGCACCAGATGACGGATGCCGTTGCAGAGGTGATAGAACAGCGCCCAGGTCCAGCCAACCAGCAAGATCTCGCCGACCGGATTACCGATAACGTTCTTGAAATGATCGAAGCTCTCTTGACCGGCGGCCAGATGAAGCAGGCCAGCGACAACCACCAGGGTGCCCACAGCCAGCGCGATGCCTGTCGCGCGATGCAGAATGGAGCTGACCATCTGCACTTGCCACTTATAGATCTGAAGATGCGGAGAAAGCGGGCGTCGCGTATCTGCCATGGCGGCTATCCTAAAAATGGAATCGCTGATCCATGCCGACCTTGTCACTGCTGCGGACGCAAAGGGCAAAAAAGCTAGCCCTCACGTTCGATCAGAAGTCGATGCAGCGTCCGTTCTTTTCCCAGTCGCCGTAGCGCGTGGGGTCAAGAGCTGGCCGTGTCACCGGCGCTTCGTCCGGTACCGGTGTTTTGGTCACGATAGGCTGCTCCGTTGGAACGGATGCAGGCTTTGACTCAGCTGGCGTAGAGGTGTCGGACATGATTGGTTTACCTTGCAAATCTTAATGCTTGCCGCACTGCCGCACAACTGCGCACCACATCCTGCGGCAATTGCTACGCCACGGCGGCTCCCTTGTGGGCAAGACTGCCCGCCCCAATGCATAAGCCAGCATGACAAAA
>CAIKJM010000305.1 GCA_903827735.1 uncultured Rhodanobacter sp.
CATGAAGCACCACAGTGCCAGGGAACCGCTTCAGCAGCTCGAACATGTGCAGATGGAACGGAGAGTTGCCGAAGTGATAAAGGATACGGTCGAAGCCATGAGCGTTCTGTTCAAACCACGCCACCGACCTCACGGGCAGGTTGGACGTGATCCATGCGTCGCTTACTGTCGGTTGCTGCACGATGACATCGATGACGTAGTAGTCCGCCAGAGCGGGCAGCAATTCGGCACTGTAATCGGAGATACCAGAGGGTTCGGGCGGCAGCGGCGATATATAAGCTAACCGGGGACGCTCACGCTTGCCCGCGATCGATGTATTGCGGATGGGCACCGACATTGACGAAAGCCGCTTTTCAAAAGCCTCCAGCATCTGCTCGGCGCCACGTCGCCAGGTGAATTGCTTCGCCCGGCGCTTGCCGTAGTCGGACCATTCTTGCCCCAAGGTAGGATCCGCTAGAATCCGCGTCATATGGGCGGACAGATCATTCGCATCCGTCGGGTCGAACAGCATGTCCGAGCGGCCCACCACTTCGGGCAGGCTGGTGGCATTGGCTGCCAGCACGGGCGCACCGCACGCCATAGCCTCCAGCACGGTGAGACCGAAACCCTCATGCAGCGAAGGAAAAACGAATAGCGCGCAGTGGCAGTAAAGCTTGACCAGCTCCTCGTCATCGATCTGGCCGGTGAAAATCGCATCCTCGACCGAGATACCGCTTTTACCCATCAATGACCGCAGGAAAGCCTGCTCTCCGTCACTGATGCGACCGCCGATCACCAGCTGATGGGTCTGCCGCAAGCTGCTGGAGAGCCGGCCGAAGGCAGTGATCAGTTGCGCGACGTTTTTGCGTGTATCGAACCCACCCATGTAGAACACAAACGGCTTGTCGATCGCATGCACCAATCGTAGCCGCTGACGCTCAATATCTGTTGTCGGCGCCTCGGACGGCTTGAATACGTCTTCCACACCGCAGGTGGCTATCGCTATGCGCTCCGCCGGAAGGCCAAGCAAGCGCTCGCCTTCCTGACGCGTCCAGTCGGATATGGCAAAACACATATCCTGGCGATGTAGATGGTCTATTTTGCGCATGTACCACGAGCGCGTACGCGGATCGGCAAGATACTCATCCGGCCGCGTCATCGGAATAAGGTCGTACAGTGTGGTGGCCTGTCCAGCACGCGCGCTGAGCAATCCGGTGGAAGTTATCGAGTCATCCAGCCAGCCCTCGAACAGGCTGGAATGCCATACCCAGTCAGCGCGCAAATCACGCAAAAAATTCTCGCGTAGCAATTCCGCCGCGTGGCGCCGCCAATCATTGCCTGTCGCGGCAGCGGCTAGCGGCCCCGGCAGCGCATAGCTGAGAATGCGCTCCTGTGGCACCAGGCCGTCCAGCAGGTTTCGAAGGCTTTCGATCTCGTGGTCTAACCGACCGTTCAGTGCAACCCAGATGTCGTGCTCGCCATGCGCGGCATTAGCCAGCGCCGCCACCATGGATTTGGCATAGCGGCCAATGCCACGGTGCCGGCTTTCCGACTGCGCTCCCTGCAAATCGACAACAATTTTCACGACGTGGACTTTCCTGTCTGGCCACTGTTACTACCATCGTCTGCCTTTCGCTCAATCGCCAAACTCAATCGCTGATGCACCGCTGCCACTTTTTCAGAAGTTGGTTCTAGCGATAAAGCCGTCGGCGAAACGGCTTTCGCGTCTTCCGCTGAATCTGTTGGCGCTCCAATGGACTGGCGGTTGTTATTGATAAACAAAACGAGACGCGATTTGGTCCGCGGAAAGAGCGAGAAACCCCTCCAAAATGCGCGACCAAGTGCGGGATATTTAAAGGCAGTCCGAGTTAGCACCAGCAGACCCTGCTTAACTGTTGAGCGCCTAAGAGAACGATGGGACGATTCGTCGAAGGATGCGGCAGCGTGTTTTTCAACGAGACTGCCTGCCACGCATACCGATCCATTAGCAGCCATTCGCCGTGCGTCACCGGCTAAAGTGCGCCGCAACCATCGCAGCGGTTTGGTAATCCGCCAGGATGTGCTGTGCAGGATATCGCCGACCGTTGCTTCCAGATGCTTGGAAAGCTCCATTTGCGCCAACTGCCGGCGACGCAGCGCCTCCATTTCCTGTTCCAGAGCGAGCCGTCGATTGCGCTCCTCAATCACCTGCTGATCAAGCGCTCTCGCCCTTTCAGTCGCGTCGGCATCGCGCTTCGATTGCACTGCGGCGTTTTCCCGCTCAGTTAGCATGGCCCGCTGAACCGATTCGGCAACGAAGCGCGCCATCCGCTCAAGCTCCGCTTGCCGCTGCGCGTCCACCGCCTGTAAAGCGGCATTTTCCTGCTCGAGGACGGCAATTCGGTGGATCCTGTTTAGACCGTCTCTGGCGAGATTTTCAATCTCGACTTGGCGTTGCGCCTGCATGACTTGAAACACCGCGTTTTCTTGTTCAAGTACGGATATCCGCTGCAAGCGGTTGTCGCTGTCGCGAAGCAAGTTTTCATGATCCACCTGCTCAGCGTGACGCAAATCGTGCAGCTGCTGCAGCTCTTTCCGGATAGCGCCAAGATCACGTGCGTCGGTAAGCTCCTTCAGTTCGCGGTCGAGCTGAAGAATCCGCTCGTGCTTGATCCATTCCTGATACCGGATATAGCTATCGAGAGGGTTCGGCGGCAGCACAAAATGTCGGCGCAGCTCGCTCTTTTCCTGCGCCAGATAGAATCGATTGAGGCCGTCGTCATAGACGAATTGATACCCGCGAGCGAGGAGCATGGGCTCCCACGACTGGTAGCTCGGGACACTGTCGACGCTGTCGACGGAAGTAACCGGTTCAATGGCTTCTACCAGCACAACCCACGGGCGCACGCGGTCGAATGAAAATCCGCGAATCACCTCGACTTCGGCGCCTTCCACGTCAATTTTCAGAAAGTGCACAGTCGATATGCCGTGCTGCTCACATACGGCATCCAGCGTACTGACATCGACCTCGAGCGATTGCGCGTGATAGCCGGCGGCAATATGACGCCGAACAAACGCCTCGTTGTCGGTGGAAAGGCCAGTATCCGCCACCGAAAACATCAGCTTGTGACCACCCTCGGCGCCGAGTGCCAATTGCAGATTGATGTCATGCGGCCGTTCGGTACGTAGCAGTTCCGCCCATTGCGGCACGGGGTCTATGTTTATGCCGCGCCATCCCCGCTCATAAAAAGCGCGTGTGACCGAATCGTTTGTCGGATGCTGAGCGCCCACATCGATATAAAAGCCCCGGTCAACGTCTTGCAATGCCCTATGCAGCATGACGTCTTCAAAGTTTTGTGCATAGGAAAGAAAAGTCATTGGTGCTCGATAGTAATCTGCGGGGGCATCCAGTTCATGCCGATAAAATAGCTCTTGTCGATATTGGTCACGGAAAAAACAAGGGCGAGATCGCGCCACTCGTAATTATTCACCAAATGCGTATCTGAACTGACCAGCGCCGTGGAAACCGAATAACTGCCGGCGCCCAGATTGGCATCGAAATGCACCGAAAATGTGTGCACGCTACCGGCAGCAACGTCCCGGAGCAACTGGTCGGTGTGGTAAGTGTTGGTGCCGAACACATCCTGGCCGAGTCGATCCTTGAGTTGATAACCCAGCACCAGCACGGGAATCGCTTTA
>CAIKJM010000306.1 GCA_903827735.1 uncultured Rhodanobacter sp.
AAACCCCACCGAGAACACTCAGGCTCGGCGATAAGCTGAACTCAGTGCCGATTCGGTAATTGGTCTGATTGCGCCAGTTGAAACCACTGCCGCCTTTGCTCCCAAGGGGTGCGCCTTGCGGATTCTGGAGCGAGTTCAGCAGGCTGTTGCCCAACGCTGGAACTCCACGAAAGTCGATGCGCTGGACATCCAGCGCCAGCAGCCAATTCGAAGTTGCACGGAACGCGGCGCCGACGCTGTAATTCGCCGGCACATCGAAATGCCCGTCATCTGCAAGCAGTCCGCGATAACGATCGAAGCGCTGCATGTAAATCTTGGTTGAATAAGCTGCGCCAAGCGTAAGGCGCGGCAGCACTTCGCCATACCAGCCGACGCGGACACCGATGCCGAACGCCTGGTCGTAGCCGCGGTTGCTGACATTACTGGGATTCTGCGAAAGCGGCTCAAAGGCCTGTAGGCCATACGCGCGGAAGCGCTGATAAGCGATCAGCGGGGCAATTCCGAACGTGTTGCCCGGCGCGAACCGCCAAGCTGCCGTCGGCGCGAGGATGAGCTGGGACAGATCAACACCCAGCTGTCCGCAGCCGCCCAAAAAATTGGCCGGTTGGCTACCGCAGGCTGATGGATTCTGGTTGCTCGAAGGAACCCCGGTATTGCCGGGGTAGGCCGTATTGAGGGCGCCGTTCGCATATAGCGCTAGCCCGAAGGCGTAGTTATCGCCGAGCCGATGGGCAAATCCGGCCTGCGGAACGAAGAAGGTGCCGTTGTCGCTAGTCGTGGCAAAATCCATCGACGGGTCGGGTCCGCCCTGGCGTTCGATGCGCCGATAAAGCTCCGCGATGTTCGTACCGAGATCCAGGCGATTACCAACCGCGAAGAGCTTGCCGGGATTGGAAGAGGCCGCAAGACCATCCAATCCAACCGCAGTGGCGGTGCCAGCCATTTGCGACGAGTAGCCGCCGTAGAATGGAAGAAAATAGCCGCCGCCCGCCTGCACGCCCATGCTGCTCAGCATCAGTCCGCCGATCAGCACACCAACGGCAATCTGACGTCTCGCTGCAACGACCATCTCGCAAGGTTTCAACATTGCCGTCTCGACTCCCCTGAGCTGCGGCTGATCGCGCGAGTGTGGAGACCCGCCGGCTTTTTGTGCTGCCAGAATCAGCGCAAATCATTTTGGATCATATGATCCTAAATGGCAAACTATGGCCGGCTAGGAATCGGCGTCTGGGATGAACTACGATCACAATGGAAAAGTAGAGATCTCGTCAATATCGGTGCCCCCTACAGCGACTCTCGGCGTTTTCCGTTTTGACGAAGTGGTGCAGGAGCTGTAACCCGATGGCTCGACCCCGACAATTCGACGAACAGGTGGCGCTCGAAGTAGCGATGAATCGCTTCTGGGAGCATGGCTACGAGCGCACCACGGTCCGCGATCTCTCCGACCAGATGGGCGTAACGCTGTCTAGCTTCTTCAACGCGTTTGGCGACAAGCGATCAGTTTTCGAGCGCGCGCTCCAGCTCTACATTCTGGAGGTCGTCGGTTCGCTCACCGCGCACTTTGACGAGGACGCCCCGCCACTCGCAATCCTGGAGCGCTTCTTCGCCGACCTGATCGACAAGTCCTTGGAAGACCCGGACAACAAGGGCTGCTTATTGGTCAACTCGGCCGTGGAAGTAGTGCCGCACGACGCGGCTTTCCGCGACGTCGTTGTGCAGATGATGGCAAGGTTTGAAAAGTCTTTCGAGAAGCTGGTTCGCCGGGGGCAGCGCCAGGGCACTGTTAACGTAGCGCTGT
>CAIKJM010000307.1 GCA_903827735.1 uncultured Rhodanobacter sp.
ATCGAAGGCGTGCGCGAGCTGATCCTCAAGCCCGTGCTGCCGGCCAAGCTGCTGCACAAGGGCACCAAGTTTCATATCAACCCGACCGGCAAGTTCGTTATCGGCGGACCGGTGGGCGACTGCGGCCTGACCGGCCGCAAGATCATCGTCGACACCTACGGCGGCTGGGCTCGCCACGGCGGCGGTGCGTTCTCGGGCAAGGATCCGTCCAAGGTCGATCGTTCGGCCGCCTACGCCGCCCGCTATGTGGCCAAAAATATCGTCGCCGCCGGCCTTGCCGACCGCTGCGAAATCCAGGTGTCGTACGCCATCGGCGTGGCCGAGCCCACCTCTATCTCGGTGACCACGTTCGGCACCGGCAAGATCGGTGACGACAAGATCGAAAAGCTGATCCGCAAGCATTTCGACCTGCGCCCGTACGGCATCATCAAGATGCTCGACTTGATCCATCCGATGTATCAGCAAACTGCCAGCAACGGCCACTTCGGTCGTGTTCCTCAGCTGGTCAAGGGCGCCAATGGCGAGAGCTATACCACGTTCTCGTGGGAAAAGACCGACAAGGCTGAAGCGCTACGCGCCGACGCGGGTCTGGACAAGAAAGCGGTTGTTGCTCGCCGCAAGTAATCCCCCTCAGCGAGTGCGTCAAAACAGAAAACCCCGCGGGTAACCGCGGGGTTTTTCTTATCTCAGCCTGTCATGTGGCCGGCGTTTCGTGCGCAGAGACCGCGCGATGTTCAACCTGTCTTAGAGCTGCGCCAGCTTCGGCGCCTTTTTGTTGCCGTTCCGGTAGGCCAGCTTGGTGCCACCCGTGCTGCGATGCTGCTGCGGGCAGCTGCTGCGCGAATGTGCGCCGCGGCGAGGGCAGGTTGACGCTGACGCCGCGCGACTCGCACTGCCCCGGCGCGCGAGCACCGTCGGCGCCGCTTTGCCGCGACGGCGGTCCTGGCGGGCGAGCGCAACAGGAGCACTCTTCGCAGCATGCCGGCTGCGTTTTGGCAGCGGACGCGCTGCCGGCATGGTATCGGCCTGCGCCGTGGAGATGGGCGACAGCGCCGCCAGCACCCTCATCGCCGCGTTCTCTCGCACGCCCGCTGCCTGAGCGACGAGGGTGGCTGGCGTCTGCTGGTTGGCAAAACCGTCGTCCAGCAGGCGAGCCATCAACTGATCGCGACCGGCCGCGGTACGGCTGCCGAGCACCACGCCAAAGAGGCGGTGTCCGTCCCTGACGGCGGTCGAGGCGAGATTGAAGCCCGACGCGTCGGTGAAGCCAGTTTTCAGGCCATCCATGCCGGGGTAGCGGTCCATCAAATGGTTGTGACCGTGCACGACCTGCCCGCGAAACACGAATTCCTTGGTGGCGAAATAGTGCGAGTCCTGCGGAAAATCGCGATACAGCGCCATGGCCAGCTTGACCATATCGTTCGCGGTCGTCAGCTGATCCGGATCGGGCAGACCCGAGGCATTGTTGAAATAGGTGTCTGTCATACCGAGCAGGCGCGCCTGCGCGGTCATCATCTCAGCGAAGTGCGCTTCCGAACCGCCGAGACCCTCGGCCATCACGGTGGCAGCGTCGTTGGCCGACTTGGTCACCATGCCGAGGATGCAATCCTCGACCGATACCGTTTCACCATTGCGCAGGCCGAGCTTCGTCGGTGACTTGTTCGCCGCCCACGAGGAAACGGGCAGCTGCTGATCGATCTTCAATTTGCCGTTTTGCAGTGCCTGAAAAGCCAGATACAGCGTCATCATCTTGGTCAACGATGCGGGATGAATCTGGTCGTTGGGGTTCACCGACTCCACCACCTTGCCGGTCGTCGCATCAATCACGATGGCTCCGTAGCCGCCGGCATGGACCGCACCAGCAACCATGGCAAGCGCAGCAAATGCCGTCGCCGCAACCATTCCCCGCAGCCGATTGAACAATCGGCCTGATTTTTCGGATGCGATAGACACGTGGCTTCCCCACTTATAAGAGCCGCGGCGAACTCCCGCGTGACGTAACTGTATAGGCAAGCGCCAGCAATATCCAGAACCAGTATCTGAAGTAATCCTGCCAAGTGGCTGTTAGATATAAATTTATAACATTCACTGCATTCAGGTGTGCTAACCACCCCTGGACTACTCATCAGGCAGGCTCAACCGATCGCTGTGCCACAAATCCGCGGCGCGCCCAAAATATCCGTCCGGCGAGTTTGCTGCGCTGCAGCTACAATGGGGCATGTCACTTATCCAATTACAACGCGTCGACTTCAGCATCGGCGGCCCCCTCCTGCTCGAACACGTCGATCTGTCGATCGAGGCGAACGAGAGAGTTTGTATCGTCGGTCGCAACGGCGAAGGCAAATCCACCCTGATGAAGCTGATTGCCGGCGAGCTGCATGCCGATGACGGCGATGTGCGCGTACAAAGCGGCGTGGTGATCGCACGCATGGCGCAGGAAGTACCGCAGAACACCGCCGGCAGCGTGTTCGACGTGGTCGCCGAGGGGCTGGGTGATCTCGGTCGTCTGCTGGCGCGTTATCACCACCTATTGCACGAGCTGAACACCCAGGCCGATTTCGACGCGCTGGGCGAAGTGCAGACGCAGATCGAGGCCCAGCACGGCTGGGACCTGGACCGCCGGGTCACCGAGGTACTGACCAAGCTCGAACTGCCAGCCGATACCGATTTTTCCGCCCTGTCCGGCGGCATGAAGCGCCGCGTGCTGCTGGCGCAGGCGCTGGTGCGCAAGCCTGATGTGCTGCTGCTCGACGAGCCGACGAACCATCTCGACATCGAGGCCATCGGCTGGCTGGAAAGCTTTCTCAAGCAGTTCGCCGGCAGCATCATTTTTGTCACGCATGACCGCAGCTTTCTGCGCGCGCTGGCCACCCGCATCGTCGAAATCGATCGCGGCGCGCTGACCGACTGGCCGGGCGACTACGACAACTACCTGCGCCGCCGCGAGGAGCGCCTGCACGCCGAGTCGCAGGCCAACGCGCTGTTCGACAAAAAGCTGGCGCAGGAAGAAGTATGGATCCGCCAGGGCATCAAGGCGCGTCGCACCCGCAACGAAGGCCGCGTGCGCGCGTTGAAGGCATTGCGCAACGAGCGCGCCGAGCGGCGCAACCTCACCGGCAACGCCAAGATGGCGCTGGCGACCGGGCAGTCCTCCGGCAAAAAAGTCATCGACCTGGAACACGTGCATCAGTCGTTCGGCGGCCGCGTGCTCATTGAGG
>CAIKJM010000308.1 GCA_903827735.1 uncultured Rhodanobacter sp.
CGGCTTGCCGATAATCCCACCAGCTGAAGTGTCCGGCGTCGGGCTCGAACAGGCGGAAGCTGTCGTGCAGGCCGAGCTCGGTGATGGCCTTTAGACCGGCACGCTCCGGCGGCGAGCACAGAATGTCCTCGCCCCAGGCGACCGGGTCGTAGACGTCGCGATCGTCCGGGCAGATATTGAAATCGCCCAGCACGATCAGCTTCGGATGGCGCACCAGTTCGCCTTCGAGAAAATCGCGGACTCTGGCCAGCCAGTCCAGCTTGTACGCGTATTTTTCGTCGCCGACCGCCTTGCCGTTGACGACGTACAGATCGACCACGCGCAGATCGCCGATGGTGACGGCCAGAATGCGCCGCTGCGGATCGTCCAGCCCGGGAATGTCGGTCACCGCGTCGCGGGGCTCGGCGCAGGTATCGGCTCGCGTCAGGATCGCCACGCCGTTATAGGTTTTCTGACCGGAAAAGACCGCGCGATAGCCGGCGGCCGCCAGCTCGTCGACCGGAAACTTGCCGTCTTCCAGCTTCGTTTCCTGCAGCGCGACGATGTCCGGCTGCGCGTCGGCTAGCCACTGGGTGAGGTGGGGTAGACGCACCTTCAGCGAGTTGACGTTCCATGAGGCGATTTTCATGGCGATATTGTAAGGGATGGGCCGATGCCGACCTCGGCAATTTCAACCGTTCCGCGATCATCAGCGACCACAGGCCAGGCAAGGGGCTTGATCGAGCGTGACCCTGAAACCGGCAAAACCCTTGATTAGATTTGGATAAAACGCAAAAAGAGCGGCCTTTTCCCGATGAGGAAAAGGAACTTTCAGGATTTTCGGGGATAAAACCGACCGGTAACCGTATTTACGGTGTATGCTTAGGAAGCAAGCCCTCGGGGAAACCCTAGGTTCCTGCTCATACTGCGGTAAAGTGCTATTCGCTCCGAGCCGCAAACCATCACTGCTTCAAAGGTAATGTTACATGTCGGATCGTCAGAGCGGTACAGTCAAGTGGTTCAACGACGCCAAAGGTTTTGGCTTCATCACGCCGGAAAGCGGTGATGACCTGTTCGTGCATTTTCGCGCGATCCAGGGCACGGGCTTCAAGTCCCTGCAGGAAGGTCAGCGCGTCACGTTCGTAGTCACCAAGGGCCAGAAAGGCCTGCAGGCTGAAGAAGTCCAGGTTGCTTAAGTCCTTCGGACTTTAGCGATTTGAAAAGCCCGCTTCGGCGGGCTTTTTTTTATGGCCGTGGTGGCCGGCACACCGGAAATGCAGAAGCCATGCCCGGGAACGCATGAAAGTTCGGTCGCCCCCCCGAACGAGCGGCGACCGTCTAGTTCTGGCTCACGCCAAACCGTGACTGCGCAGCAGCGCCTCCGGCTCGGGCTTTCGTCCGCGGAAGGCGATGAAGCTCTCCAGCGCCGGCCGGCTGGCGCCCACGGACAGCACCTCGCGACGGAAGCGATCGCCGGTGGCGCGGTCGATGACGCTGCCCGATTTTTCCGCCTGCTCCTCGAAGGCGCCGAAGGCGTCGGCGGAAAGCAGTTCGGCCCACAAATAACTGTAGTAACCGGCCGCGTAACCGCCGGCAAAAATGTGACTGAAGGCATGCGGAAACCGCTGCCAGGCCGGCGGATACAGTACCGCCACCTGCTTGCGCACCTCGTCCAGCACGCTCATGGTCCGCGCGCCTTGGGCCGGGTCGTATTCCAGGTGCAGGGTGAAATCGAACAGCGCGAACTCCAGCTGACGCACCAGAAACAGGCCGGCTTGAAAATGCCGCGCCGCCAGCATGCGCTCGAATAATTCGTCAGGCAGCCGCTCACCGGTCTCGTAGTGGCGGGCGAACAGGTCCAGCGCCTCGCGATTCCAGCCGAAGTTCTCCATGAACTGGCTAGGCAGCTCGACCGCATCCCACTCCACGCCATCGATGCCGCCGATCGACGGCAGGGCGATTTCGGTCAGCAGATGATGCAGGCCGTGGCCGAATTCGTGGAACAGGGTCAGCACATCGTCGTGGGTGAGCAGGGCCGGCTTGCCGCCGGTTGGCGGCGGAAAGTTGCAGGTGAGAAAGGCCACCGGCAGCTGACGTTGCTCACCGTCATCGAAACGGGCTCGGCAGACATCCATCCACGCGCCGCCACGCTTGCCGTTGCGGGCATACAGGTCGATGTAGGCGCCGGCAAACACGCGGCCGTCGGCATCGCGCACGTCGTAAAAGCGCACGTCAGGATTCCATACGTCGACATCGTCGCGGGCCGCCAACGTGATGCCGTAGAGCTTGCTGGTCAGCGCGAACAGGCCGTCGATGACAGCCGGCAGCGGAAAATAGGGTTTTAGCTGTTCCTCATCCAGCGCGTATTGCCGCTGGCGCAGCTTTTCAGAGACGTAGCCGACGTCCCATGGCTCAAGGTTGTCGAGCTTGAGTTCATCACGGGCGAAGTCGCGCAGCGTGGCCAGCTCCTGCTGTGCCACCGGCTTGGCTCGTGCGGCCAGGTCATGCAGAAATTCCATCACCTCGGTCGGCGAGCCGGCCATCTTGGTCGCCAGCGATTCTTCAGCGGCGTTGCGGAATCCGATCAGCTGGGCCGACTCGTGCCGCAGCGCCATGATTTTTTCGATGCGTTCGGAGTTGTCGAACTTGCCGGCGTTAGGGCCCTGATCCGAGGCGCGCGTCTGGTACGCCCAGTACACGCGCTCGCGCAGACCGCGGTTATCGGCATAGCCGAGCACGGCCTGCACGCTGGGCTGTTTCAGCGTGACCAGATAGCCGGCGAGCTTTTGATCCTCGGCGTACTGGCGCAGTACCGCGCGGCCGGATTCGGGAATGCCGGCCAGATCGCGCTCGTCGGTGACGTGCTCCTGCCATGCCTCGGTCGCGTCGAGCACCGCGTTGGAGAATTCGGTGGAGAGTTTGGACAGCGCCACGCCGATGTCGCGATAGCGCGAGCGCGCCGGCTCATCCAGCGCCACGCCGGAAAGGGTGAAGTCGCGCAGCGAATGCTCCACCAGCGCGCGCTCGGGCCGCGGCAGCTGCGCAAAGTCCGGCGCATCGGCCAGCGCCTGCACGGCGGCGTACAGCTCGCGGTTCTGACCCAGTTCGATCGCGTGTTCGGTGAGTTTCTCCTCGGCCGGCCCGTAGACCTGGCGCAGCGCCTCACTGTCGGCCACCGAATGCAGGTGGCCCACCGGTGCCCACGCACGCGACAAGCGCTGTTCGAGCCGCTCCTGGGTCAGCATCACGGTCGCGAAATCGCGCGGTGCGTCGGGCGCGGTCAGCGCGGCGATATCGTCGCGATAGTCGGCCAGCAGCGCATCGATCGCCGGCTCGACGTGTTCCGGAAGAATCTGGGAAAACGCCGGTAGGATGTCGTCGGCGAGCAGCGGGTTGGCCTGATTCATGTGCATCTCATGCAATTTTTCTCAAGACCCCCAGCGTGGCGACGCCAGCGCGCGAAATCAAGCGGAACAAAGCCGCACAGGGCGCCCTTGCGCCACGATCGGCGTACCGTACGCGCCGTATTGTCATGATTGGCCCCGTAACATCCTCGCCATGTGGCGAACAGATGTCAGAGAACTGCTGAAAGACAGCGCCACGTTCGCGCAGCTGCCGCCGGCGGCGCTGGAAGCGTTGGCCGATGAGCTGGTCTGGTTCGGCCTGCCCGGCGGACGGCCGCTGTTCAAGCCGGGCGAGCCGGCCGACGCATTGTATTTGGTAAAAAGCGGCAGCCTCGGCGTATTCGACAACCCGACGGTGCTGCGTCACCTCGTCAGCGCCGGCGAAAGCGTGGGCGAGATCAGCCTGCTCGGCGGCGAGACGCGCGGCCGCATGGTGCGAGCGTTGCGCGACAGCGAACTGCTGCGACTGGACCGGGCCGCGTTCGAGCGCGTGCTGGCCGGGCATCCGCAGGCGCTGCTCGGCGTCGCGCGCGCC
>CAIKJM010000309.1 GCA_903827735.1 uncultured Rhodanobacter sp.
CGAGAAAGTAGAGGCATTACGGACTTGGGCCCGGGGTAGATGTGTTGCAGCGGACTGAAAAGTGCGCGCGGCGTTCAAGGCATACTTCAGTCACTTACTCATTAACCTGTTTGCGCGTACATAAAGCGAAGGCTGGCGTAACAGGTTACGCTTAGCGGATTCTTTCAGCGCTTTATGGGAAACGCTTGGAACCCGCAGCTTATATCGAGATGGCCGAGATCCAGTCGCGGCATTGGTGGTTCACCGGACGCCGCGCCATTCTCACCTCCACCATCCAACAGCTGATGTTGCCCAGCAACGCGCGCATTCTGGAGATCGGATGCGCCACCGGCGGCAATCTGGACATGTTGGCGACTTTTGGCAAGGTGAGCGCTTTCGATATGGAAGAAAGTGCCCGCGTGATCGCCAACAAGAAAACCGGCGGTGTGCACGATATTCGCGCCGGTCATTGTCCGGACAACATCCCATTCCAGGGTGAGCGCTTTGATCTGATCTGCCTGTTCGACGTGCTGGAGCACATTGAGCAGGATATCGAGACGCTGGCCGCGATCCGTTCTCTGCTCGCTGACGACGGCCGCATCCTTATTACGATTCCCGCATACGACTGGCTGTACGGTGTGCACGACAAATTTCTGCATCACCGTCGGCGCTACTCAGCGCGTGAGATAAGGCAGCACGCTGATGCAACTGGCTATCGGCTGGTGCGGCTTTCTCACTTTAATACGCTGCTGTTTCCGCTCGCTGCCATCGTGCGTATGAAGGAACGTCTGCTTGGCAGCAAAGTCGCCGCCGGCAGCCGCGTTCCGCCTGAGCCGGTCAATGGCCTGCTGCGGACTATCTTCACCGCCGAGCGCACCTGGCTGAAGCACTTCAATCTACCCTTCGGCGTTTCCTTGCTCTGCTTGCTTGAGAAAGCCTAAATAACGCAGCGATCTTCGATGATGTCGACGGCGGTTGAAGCGCCGCGTTCTGCTCGAGAACTCGCCGCGCAAATCCTGCCTTGCTGTATATACGTGTTATCCGCAAGAAGCCGCTTCAGGAGTGGTGCTGCGCGGTTTTCGCCATAGCGTGCCGCCGGCAAAACTTCCGCCACGCCTAACCGCTGCAATCGCGCCGCGTTATCGGGCTGATCGAAGCCGTGCGGCACTACGAGCATGGGCTTGCCGGCGTAGAGCGCTTCGCTGCTGGTACCGATGCCGCCGTGATGGATGATGACGGAGGCGCGCGGAAACAGTGCCGCATGCGGTGCGTAATCGACAGCATGGATGCTTGCCGGCAAACTCGCTGGCAGCTTGGCACGCATTTCCGATGAACCGGTGAAAAGCACGGCGCGCTGATTCAAGCGTATTGCGGCGGCAAGACTCTCGCGCAGAAAGTCGGCGCCCATGTGCACCGCGGTCGAGCCCAACGTGAATACCAGCGGAGCGGAGCCGGCGTCGAGAAACGCCCGAAGCGAGCGATCAAGCTCAGCCGGCTGGGCGTAGCGCGCAAACCCAGTGACATGCACAGCGCTGGGCCAGTCCGGCTGCGGCTGGCCGAGCAAGGGAGAAAACAGGGCTAGCACGCCCTGCGGCGCGTGCTGGCCCTGATGAAACGGATCGCCCAGCGGCGAGACCGGCGACAGGCCGAGCGAGCGCCTGAAATCGCGAACAGGTGCCGTCCAGCCGTGCGTCACCCGACGCGCCATCGCCTGCAGCCAGCGGCCGCGCCGCGGCGAGCGGCGAATGACATTGTCCAGCAGCGCTATCCCGGTAGCCGGCGGGTCATAGGCCGATAGAAACCCCGCCGGTGCCAGCACGGCGGATCGCCAGCACAGCTTGCCCGCAGCGCTGAGCTGTTCGCCCAGTATCTGCGCGGCAAAAGCCAGCGTGGTGGTGATCAGCACATCGGCGTCGGCCACGATGGGCACAAGCTTTTCATAGCTGGCCTGCACATCCATGGCAGCAAAATCGTGCACCACAAAGCGCGGCCCGCGCCAGCGATCGAACGCCCGCGCGGTAAAGGCTTCGCGATCTTCCGGCTCGGGCATGCCGCTGGCGTCGGCAAAGCTCAGACCGGCCTGCTCGATCGTCGACTGATGAATGCCGTGCGTGGCGATGGTGGCACGATGCCCGCGCGCATTGAGCTCCTGACCCATGGCGAGAAAGGGAAAGAGATCGCCCAGTGAGCCGACGGTGGCGATGACGATATGGGCGTGGCGCATGGCGATGCGATCGGATGTCAAACGAGAGAAAGCATAGCGTGTAAGCCACGCCGACCATTGACCCCTGCGACGATGGCGGCAATGCTTCGCTATCCGCCATCGATTTGCCTCCGACCCAGCATGTCCAATCTCGCCCCCTTTCACCTTGCATTTCCAGTGACTTCGCTGCTCAACGCGCGCCGCTTTTATGGCGAGCTGCTGGGCTGTCCCGAAGGCCGCTCCAGCGAGACATGGGTGGATTTCGATTTTCACGGGCATCAGATCGTGGCGCATCTGGCGCCGGATGAGCTGGGTAACGTGGCGGCACAAGATGTCGACGGCGACGACGTGCCGGTGCGCCACTTCGGTCTGGTGCTGTCGATGGACGAGTGGCACACGTTAGCCGACCGGCTGCGCGCCGCCGGCACGCGCTTCGTGATCGAGCCGCACGTGCGCTTCCAGGGTCAGCCCGGCGAGCAGGCCACGATGTTTCTCCTCGATCCCTGCGGCAATGCGCTGGAGTTCAAGGCTTTCGCCGACCGCTCCAAGCTGTTCGCGAAGTAAGACTAACGATGGAAGCCGAAGACCTGCAGCGGCTGGTGACCGTCGCCATGCCTTACGGCAAATATCAGGGCCGGCTGATCGCCGACCTGCCCGGCGCTTATCTGGCGTGGTTCGCCCGCAAGGGCTTTCCCAAGGGCGAGTTGGGTCGATTGCTGGCGCTGATGCTGGAGCTCGACCATAACGGGCTGTCGTCCTTGCTGGAGCCGTTGCGCAAGCGGTAAGCGCGTGAGTAGGCATGCTTTGGGCGTATCCTGCGAACCACGGTCGATGACATCACCCCGATCGCCTGAATGACCCACCGCTCCAACCTTCCTCCTCCGCGTCTGGTCGAGACTGCCCGCATGGGCGCTGGCGCCACCGAGCGCACGACCAGAGCACCCCCAAGTATGCTGCCCCACGAGTTCGACGCCGCCACGCGCGCGCTTGCCGCCGATGGCTGGTGCGTCGTCGATAATCTGATGACCGATGCGCAAACGCGGGCGTTGGCCAGCGAGTGCGCCACGATGCACACGTCACATCGGCTGGTGCCGGCGGCGACGGGCACCGATCGTGCCCTGAGCCTGTTGCGCGGGGACAGTACGCGGTGGTTTGACTTCGGAAACTTGAGCGCACCGCAGCAGGCCTTCGTCGATCGAATCGACGAGCTGCGCATCGCGCTCAGCCGCGGCCTGCTGCTGGGGCTGATCGACAGCGAATCGCAGTACGCGGTGTATCCCTGCGGCGCCGGCTATGCCCGGCATCGGGATCAGCTTCGCCTCAGCGATGCGCGCGTGGTGTCGGCCGTGTTCTATCTCAACGCGAACTGGCTGAACGTCGAAGGCGGCGCGCTGAGGCTATACCTTGCCGACGCCTCGCACCGCGATATCTATCCACGCGGCGGCACACTCGTGCTGTTTCTGTCGGCGCAGTTCGAGCACGAGGTGCTACCGGCGACGCGCCAGCGCATGAGCATCGCGTGCTGGATGCGGCAGCGCGCGGTTCCTGTCGATCATTGATCCTTCGAACCGGTCGGACCGAGCAACTCGATTTCTGCCAGCGCTCTGACCCCGCCCTGGGTCGCCGGAAAGCTCAGCCGATAGAACGCGTAATTGCCGGGCTGTCGAATGCCGAACACGCGCGTCTGGTGAGGTGAAGAAAACGTCTCGCCCTTGCGCGTATCCAGACGATGCCAATGCTTGCCATCGTTGGACGCCTGCAGCTGCCAATTTGAAGGAGCAAAGGAGGTGGCGCCGGAGGTCAGCGTAAGCATCGTTACTTGCCGCGCCTGCGGGAAATGCCATCTGACGGTCGATGCGCCGGCGGGCAGCATAGCTTCCGTCTCGGAGTCGTTGTCGAATAGCGCATCGAGCTTGTCCATCGACGGCTGGCTGCTGGCTTCTCCCTGACCTGCACCGGTGAGATCGCGCATCGGCTGCGGCTTCTGGCCTTCGGCAGTCAACGATGCAGGCAGCGACGACGCGTCGCTGCCCCAGGCCGACGGCTTCGGACCCATCACGAAGTCCAGCGTCGCGCCCTGGGCCAGCAGCGCGTGCGGCAGGCTCAGCTTATTCCACGGCTGGCCGTTGACCTGCAGGCTCTGGATATAGCGGTTGGTGTCGCTGACCGCGGGCGCGTTGATGACGATGTGTTTGCCGTTTTCCAGCCGGACGTCCATATGCGGAAAGTACGGCGCGCCGATCACGTATTCGGGCGCGCCCATGCGCAGCGGATAGAAACCGGCGGCACTGAACACATACCAGGCCGACATTTCGCCGTTGTCCTCGTCGCCCGGATAGCCCTGGCCGATCTCGCTGCCCACGTAGAGACG
>CAIKJM010000310.1 GCA_903827735.1 uncultured Rhodanobacter sp.
AGCAAGGTCACCGGCATGGCCGCGACGATCTCGGGCGTGCGATCGTTCGAGCCGTCATCCACCACGATGACTTTCGCGCCAAGCGCCAGCACCGACTGCACCACCGACTGGATCGCATCTTCCTCGTTGAGGCAGGGAATCAACACGCACCAGCGGGCGGAGGAGGCGATCATGCGACCTGCTCCGCGGTGCGGCTTGGCGCGTGGTCTGGCTGAACTGCAGCGGCCTGCAGCTGGATCCGCAGCCCCAGGCTCGCCGCGGCCTTCAGCTCGCAATGACCGTGACCGCGCGCCAGTGCGGCCAGCAGCGGCAGCGCTTCGGCGGACGCGTTGGCGGCGCGCCAGCCGACCAGTGGTTCGGGCAGTGCGTGGTCGGTCGAACCCTGGATCGGCGCCAGCATGACGTCCAGCGAGGCCAGCGTGTTTTCGCTGAGTTCGGGGGTAAGCACCAGCGCACAGCCAAACGACTGCGTGCAGCCGGTTTCCTCGACCAGCGGAAACACGCCGGCGATGTCGCTGCACACCAGCAACACCGGGCAGCGGTCGGCCAGCGCATGGCTGATCGCTTCGAGCAGCCCGGCGCCAAAACTCATCCGCTGTGCGCACACGGCGGTGGACGGTTCGTGGCAGCCGGTGGCGATGGTCCAGTAGCCGGCCGGTGCGTTGTGCACCGAGTTGTGGAAGCGGATCGGCGAGAGCTCCTTGGGCGCGCTCGCCAGCGTGGCGCACATGTAATCGGTGATCGCCTGATCGCCGTGCGAGGAGGAAAACACGCAGGTCAGCGAATCCGCTGCGCGGCCGCTCATCGCCACCGCCTGTCCGGCCACCTCGGCCGCCAACAGCACGCTTTCCGGTGCGCGGCGGCGTTCGTTCGGCGGCAGCGTGGTGGCCGCCGGTTTCGGTGACGGCGGCTCGGTTGCGTGGCCGGCCAGCAGCGCCTGCAGCGCGGCGAAGTTGCCCAGCTGCTTCGACCACAGGCCGATGCCTTCGACGTGAATGCGCAGCGGACTCATGCGGCAAACTCCGCGCGGGCGAAAGCGAGGCAGGCGTTGTTGCCGCCAAAGCCGAAGGAGTTGCTGAGCGCCACGTCGACCCGCTGCTGTTCGTTGGTCCAGGCGAACTGCGGACCGCAGCCGGAGTCCGGCGTGGCGCCGCCGAGGTTGCCCGGGATCAGGCCGTGCTCGATCGCCTGCAGCGCGATGGTCGCCTCGATGATGCCGGCGGCGCCCAGCGTGTGGCCGGTGAAACCCTTGGTGGAGCTGCCGCGGGTGCGCGCCGGAAACGCGCGGCTGACCAGCGCGGCTTCCACTTCATCGTTTTTCTGGCTCGCCGTGCCGTGCAGATTGATGTAATCGACCCGATCGGCATCGATGCCGGCGCGCGCCAGCGTGTCGCGCAGCGCCAGCTCGGCGCCGAGGCCGTCCGGGTGCGGTGTCGACATATGGTGCGCGTCGCTGGCTTCGCCGTAACCGAGCAGGCGCAGCGCCGCCGGCGCGGCGTCGATCCGTTCGAGCAGGGCGAAGCCGGCCGCCTCGCCGATCGAGATGCCGTTGCGCGTGGCGTCGAACGGCCGGCACGGCTGCGGCGAGACCAGCTCCAGCGCGTTGAAGCCGAACAGCACGCTGTCGCACAGAGTATCCACCCCGCCGACCACGGCGGCATCGACCAGGCCGAGCCGGATCAGCCGCTCGGCGTTGGCGAACACTTTCGCGCTGGACGAGCAGGCGGTGGAAATGGTCAGGCACGGACCTTCCAGTTCCAGCGCCGCGGTGACAAAGGCCGCCAGCGAATGCGGCGCGTGGATAGCCGGGCGACGCATGTCGTCGGGAAAGCCGCCGTCGGCGTCGAGCCTGCGGTAGGCAGCTTCCGTCTCGCCGATGCTGGCGGTGGAGGTGCCCAGCATCAGCGCGATGCGGTGCGCGCCGTAGCGTTCGCGCGCGGCGCGCACGCGATCGAGGAAACCGTCCTGGTTCAGGCCGAGCCAAGCCAGCCGGTTGTTGCGGCACTCCCATACGGAAAGATCCGCCGGCAGCGGCGCGTCCTCCACGCCGGCTACGCGCCCGATCCAGCAGTCCAGCGGGGCGCTGCTGAAGTCGTTCGGGCGCAGGCCGCTGCGGGCCGCCTGCAGGGCATCGAACTGTGCCGCCAGGCCGTGGCCGATGGCCGAGGTGGCGGTGTACGCGGTAACCGCGAGCGGGGTCATGGGATCGGGCATCGCAAAAGCCTACCGGTCGATTCAGGGATTGCCTAGCCTTCCGGTGAAGCGGCGGCAGACGGCGCTGATACTGGGGTTTTGGGCATGAAGGCGGCGGGAACGCCGACGCCCGCCCGGGCGGCTTGTTAAGCTCGCCGCTGTTGAATGAGCGGGATACATGATGAGCGAGCAGGCCGAACGTGCCGAAACCTTCCTGCGCGGACTGCAGGACCGCATCTGCGCCGCCGTGGAGCAGGCCGACGGCCGCGCCCTTTTTGTCGAGGATGCCTGGACGCGCGAGGGCGGCGGCGGTGGGCGCACGCGCGTGCTGAGCGAAGGCGACGTGTTCGAGCAGGCCGGCGTCAATTTTTCCTACACCCGCGGCAAGTCGCTGCCGCCCGCGGCGACGGCGCGCAAGCCCGAACTCACCGGCGCTTCGTACGTGGCGGCTAGCGTCTCGCTGGTGCTGCATCCGCGCAATCCGCATGTGCCGACCACGCACGCCAACGTGCGCTATTTCGAAGCCAGCAAGCCGGGCATGGAGCCGGCGTGGTGGTTCGGCGGCGGCTTCGACCTCACGCCGTTCTATCCGCATGACGAAGACGTGCGGCACTGGCACGAGGTGGCCAATGCGCTGTGTACGCCGTTCGGTTTGGACGTCTATTCGCGTTACAAGAAATGGTGCGACGAGTATTTCTATCTCAAGCATCGTGATGAGACGCGCGGCGTCGGCGGCTTGTTCTACGATGACCTCAACGAAGGCGGCTTCGAGCGCTGCTTCGATTTCACTCAGGCGGTCGGCAACGGCTTTCTCGATGCGTACCTGCCGATTGTCGAACGCCGCAAGGCAATGCCGTACGGCGAGCGCGAGCGCGAATTCCAGCTATACCGCCGCGGCCGTTACGTCGAATTCAACCTGGTCTACGACCGCGGGACGCTGTTCGGCCTGCAGTCCGGCGGGCGCACCGAATCGATTCTGATGAGCCTGCCGCCGCGCGTGCGCTTTGAGTACGCCTACGCGCCGGAAGCCGGCTCGGCCGAGGCGAAGCTGGCCGATTATTTGAAGCCTAGGGATTGGATTGAGAGTTGAGACGAGAGGCGAGAGGCGAGGTGCGAGGGAAAGGCGGAGAGCCGACTCGCGCCGACTGCCGGCTTCGCGCAGCGCCTTCGTCTGACGCCCTCGCTACTCGCCCCTGGTCCCTAGCTCTCGCTCCCGCTCATCAAGGCGTCGCGCCGCTGAACTTCACCACGGTGGCGCCTTTCACCGGCCCGATCTGCGCGCTGTCGCTGACGTTCAGCACCACGTCGCGGCGAAACTCCAGCGTGCCCTGGACCACGGCGTGCGGGCCGATGGTGATGATGGGGTCGTGGCTTTTGCCCCAGTGGAACCAGCTGCCGCTGTTTTTCTCGACCAGGATGCCGCCCTCGACGTGCGAATTGGCGCCCACGGTAATGTCACCATTCACTGTATTGATACCGCCCGCCACGTGTGCCGTTTCCAGCGTGATGCCACCGTTGACGTTGCTGAGCTTGCCCAACACTTCGGCACCGCGAGCCAAATGCAGCGTGCCGTTGACCGAGGTGACCGTGCCAGCGACGCGGCTGCTGTCGCCCAGCGTCACGGCGCCATTGACCGTCTCCAGCGAACGGGCCTGCGCCCTGTCGCCCAGATCGATCGAGCCGTTCACCGTATCGGCCTTCTCGACCTTGGCGCCGTCGCCAATGCGGACCGAGCCATTGACGGTGCTGACGTCGCCGGCGGGCTGGTTGGCCTCGACGGTGACCGAGCCGTTGACCTTGCTGATGTCGTCGCCGCTGGCCCAGGCGGCCGAGGGCAAAGTCGCCAGCGGCAGCGCCACGGCGAACGCCGCGCTGATGAAAATCGTCGGGAATCGACGCATGACAGTCTCCGTAGATGATGTGTGCACTTAGGATGCGGCGGCGCGCTCCGGGGTTTACCGTGACCTGTGGCAGGGGTCGCATTTGACGCTGCCGGCTCGCGGCCGCACCATGCCGGCCTGTCCCGACCTGATGATCGCCATGCACAAGCTCGTACTGATTCGCCACGGCCAGTCGCAGTGGAACCTCGATAACCGCTTCAGCGGCTGGGCCGATATCGACCTCACGCCGCAGGGCAACGCCGAAGCCACCGCCGCGGGCGAGCTGCTGAAGTCGTCCGGCTACACCTTCGATGTGGCCCACACGTCGGTACTCAAGCGCGCGGTGCGCACGCTCTGGGGCGTGCAGGACGCGCTGGAGCAGATGTGGATACCGGTGCTGACCGACTGGCGCCTCAATGAGCGTCACTACGGCGGCCTCACCGGCCTCAACAAGGCCGAGACGGCGGCCAAGTACGGCGACGATCAGGTCAAGATCTGGCGCCGCAGTTATGACATTCCGCCGCCGCCGCTGGAGCGCAGCGCCAACGAGTCGGTACACGACCCGCGCTATGCCGCGCTCGATCCCAAGGAAATTCCCGACACTGAATGCCTGAAAGACACGGTGGCCCGCGTGCTGCCGTACTGGCACGAGACGCTGGCGCCGGCGATCCGCGCCGGCCAGCGCGTGCTGGTGGTGGCCCACGGTAATTCGCTGCGCGCGCTGGTGAAGTACCTGGACACTATTTCCGACGAAGCCATCGTCGAGATGAACATCCCCAACGGCATTCCGCTGGTTTACGAGTTCGACGAACACCTCAAGCCGCTGCGCCACTACTACCTCGGCGACGCCGCGGAGATCGAAGCGAAGATGGCGGCCGTCGCCAACCAGGGTAAAGCGAAATAGCCATGGACAAGGCCACCTCACCGCAGGCCGTTGCCGCCACGCTGACCGAGTACTGGTCGCCACGCGTGGTGGGGGAGCTCGAGGACAACTACATCAAGGTGGCCAAGGTGCACGGCAGCCTGTGCTGGCACAGCCATGACGACGAGGATGAGCTGTTCCTCGTGCTCAAGGGCCACCTGCGCATCGAGCTGGAAAACGCCGAAACGATCGAGCTGGACCAGGGCGAGATGTTCGTGGTGCCCAAGGGCGTGCGGCACAACCCGGTCGCCGCGGAGGAGTGCCACATCCTGCTGATCGAACGCAAATCGACCCTCCACACCGGTGATGTGGTGATGGACAAAACGCGCTCGCTGGCCGAGCAGTTCGGCGGCGCCTAGCAACGCTTGAGCTAGCCATCCGTTACATGACACTCGTCATGCGCGATAACGGTATCCCGTCAGTCGTCACTGCCCCGGCGCTGGATTAAGCTGTGCCGGTGTCCACTCACCGGCGACGCCCATGCCTGCTCATCTGTCCCAATACCTCATCATGCTGCCGATCATGGCCTGGGTGATCTGGCGCCGTGTCAGCCGCTCGTTCGGCCGTCAGCCGATCAAGCGCAAGACCATGATCGCGCGTATCGCAATCTTTGCCGTGATCGGCGTGCTGCTCGCGCTGGCCGGCCTGCAAAAGATCGAGCTGGCCGAAGGCCTCTTCGGTGGCGTGATGCTCGGCGCGGCGCTGGGCATCCTCGGCGTGCGCCTGACCCGTTTCGAAGTCGATCCCGTACGCGGTGACTGCTATGTGCCCAACCCCTGGATCGGTGCGTTTCTCACCGTGCTGCTGCTCGGTCGGCTGGCGTATCGGTTTATCGTGGCCTACCTCCCGCAAATGCAGCAGGCGCATGCGGCGGCGAACAACGACGCACAAGCTTGGTCTGCCGGCTACACCTCCAGCCCCCTGACCATGCTGGTGATCGGCCTGCTGATCGGCTACTACATCCTCTATTTCACCGGCCTGCTCATCCACCACCGCCGCTTTCAGCGCGCGCAGTTGGGCGCCACGGCTGCTTAAGCGCACGCGTAGGGTGGGACGAGCGCAAGCGAATCCCAACGTTTCTCTCAACCCAACGTCAAGGAAGACGTCGTGCGATATCGAAGAGCAAAAGCCGCCGGGGGCACCTACTTCTTCACCGTGAATCTGGCCGATCGTTCGAGTTCACTGCTGGTTGAGCATGTCACTGAGCTTCGCCAAGCTGTTCGCACGGTCAAACAACGCCATCCCTTCGACATTCTTGCCTGGGTTGTTTTACCCGAGCACACGCATGCTATATGGGCGCTGCCGCCGAACGACGAAGACTTCTCCACCCGCTGGATGCTGATCAAAACAGGCTTCTCGCGAAGCATTCAAAGCGGCGAGAGCATCAACGCTTCACGCCTGCGCAAGGGCGAACGCGGCATCTGGCAGCGCCGCTTCTGGGAACATCAGATTCGCGATGAAAACGATCTCGCGCGTCATATCGATTACGTCCACATCAATCCCGTGAAACATGGTCATGCAGTGAAGGCGAGCGATTGGCCGTACTCGTCCATTCACCGCTATATCCGCTCAGGCGTACTTGCCGCCGATTGGGCTGCGGATGTTGATTTTCCGAACGCCACAGGCCAGCGGGGCGAGTGATATGGGATTAGGAAACCGTCAGCGGTTCGTCCCGGCGTAGGTTGGCGGTGAGCGTAGCGAACCCCCAACGTCCCGCGGCCATCAATGTTGGGCTTACGGCTCGCTCCTGCGAGCCGCCCTTCGGGCCATTCGCTACGCGAATGTTCGTTTCGGCATCCAGCCTCCACTGTCGCTGCGCTCACCGCCAACCTACGTCGACTCTCCAAACATCGCCGAGAACTCGCGAGCGAAACGGTGCACGTCGCCGGGCCATCGTGCTGACAGGTAGCTGCCGTCGCGGACTACGAAGGCCGGGGAGTCGTCGGTGACGCTGTCGCGCGCGATGCCGTTGGTTTTGCGGGCGTGGTCTTTTGCGTTGTGCGGCACGTCGCGGAAATCGGCGGGGCCGGCCAGCGCGCGCGTGACTTCCTGCTGCACCGACATATAGCCGTCCGTTTGATCCGGCGCCTCACTGTAGGTGCGGTAGTAGTGCGGATCCCAGAAGCGGGTGATGCGCGTCGTCATCCATGCCTTCTTCTCGAAGGCCCAGGTCAGTGCGGTGGTGCGGCGGCCGAACAATACGGACTTGCCGGTAACGGGCGAACGGCTGCGCGCGGCGAGCAAAACGCCATGGCAGATCGCCGCCACCGGTTTGCCGGCATCGAAGAATGCCGCTACGAGCTGCTGCAACACCGGGCTTTCCAGATACTCGCGCATGCCCCGCGCGCGATGACCGCCTGGCAGCAGCAGACCGTCGTAATCGTTGGCATTGAGCTCGTCCCAGCGACGTGGCGAGCGGAACGCGGCATCGTCGCGCATCGCGGCGTAGGCTTGCCGCGCATCGCGATTGGCGCGCAGCACCAGCCCGACCACGCGCAGCCTGCGCAGCCCCGGCAACCAGCCCCACGGGTCCAGCCCGAGCCCGCTGAGCATCAGCTCATCCGAGTGCGCACGCCGTCCATCCGGCGTGGCGAAGACGACGACATGCCCATCCTTGCGCAGGGTCTGCCAGCTCACCGCGACTTCCGACGGATCGGAATCGCGGCTCGGCAAAGGGATAAGAACGTTGGCCATGCCGACAGCCTCGCTCAGGCCGCCGGCCCATTCAAATAATCCAGGCACGCCTGCAGCATCGATTCCATGCCGATGGTCAGCGCGCCTTCGTCGAGAAAGAATTTTGGCGAGTGGTTGGACGGCGCCTTCGACGCGTCTTGACCTTTTGGCGTTGAGCCGACGAAGAAATACACGCTCGGCACCGCCTGCGCGAAATAGGCGAAGTCTTCCGAGGCCATCCACGGCTTCGCTTCGATCGCGTGTTCGCTGCCGATCGCCTTGCCGATGCTGGCGCGCACGCGCGCGGCGAGCGCGGGGTCGTTGACCAGTACGGGGTTGCTGTCGCCGACCGGAATCTGTTCATCAACCGTGGCGCCGTTGGCGGCGGCGATGTGCTCGGCCGTCATCTTCAAGTCGTCCACCGCCTGCTGGCGCATGCCGGCGTCGAAGGTGCGTAGCGTGCCCTGTAGCTCCACCTGGTCGGGCACGATGTTGTAGCGCGAGCCGCCTTCGACGATGCCGAAGCTCAGCACCGCAGGCAGCGTGCTGATATCCAGCCGGCGGCTGACGATGGTCTGCGCGGCGGTGATGATTTCCGCCGAGGTCACGATCGGGTCGATGCCGTTCCACGGCATGGCGCCGTGCGTCTGCTTGCCGTGCACCACCATGCGGAACCAGTCCGAGCCGGCCATCGTCGGCCCCGGTCGCACCGACACCGTGCCCACGTTGAGCGAGCTGACCACGTGCATGCCGAACATCGCGTCGGGTTTGAAATCGCGAAACAGGCCTTGCTTCAGCATCAGCGAGGCGCCGCCTTCCTCGCCGGCCGGCGCACCTTCCTCGGCCGGCTGGAACACGAACAGCACCGAGCCGTGCAGGGTCTTCTTCATGCCGCTGAGCGCCTGCGCCATGCCCAGCAGCATCGCCGTATGCGCGTCGTGGCCGCAGGCATGCATCACGCCGGTCGGCTTGCCGCGGTATTCGCCGGTCGCCGTCGAGGCAAACGGCAGTCCGGCGGGCTCGGTCACTGGCAGCGCATCCATATCGGCGCGAATAGCCAGCCGCGGACCGGGCAGGTCACCCTTCAGCAGCGCGACCACGCCGGTGTGTGCGATGCCGGTATGCACCTCCAGCCCGAATTTTTTCAGCTGCGCCGCCACCAGCGCCGAGGTGCGCACCTCGCGATTGCTGAGCTCGGGATGCTGGTGAATATCGCGCCGCCACGCGGTGACTTGCGGTAACTCGTTCTGCGCCATCGCCTGCACGCTGGGCGCGGGCGTATCGGCGGCGTGCAATGAAGGTATCAGACTGATGGTTAGCGCGAGAGCGAAGGCAGAGCGGCGCATAAACATCTCCGGCAAGAGTTGCGTCGATGCTAGCGCGCCGGCTGCGCAGATGGGCGATTTCCATCGTTGCGCCGCTGATTCTATTGAGTCGCTGTCTTTCGACGGCTGATGACGGTCCACCGCAACAGGGCGTGCAGTTGACCAGCACGTTTATGCCAGCGCCCTCACGCAGCCACGCGGCCACACAGCCACGCGCCGAGCGTGCCTTAGACGATGGTGAAGTTGACCGCTGGACTAGACTGTTCTGCTACCAAATATGGAGAGCGCCTTTGCTGGCCTATATTTTTGTATTGGCTGTCGCGCTGGTCGCGGGCTGTCTGAGCGGGGTTATCGGGACGGGCTCGTCGATCATGCTGCTGCCGGTGCTCGTGTTTGCTTATGGGCCGAAGGAAGCGGTGCCGATCATGGCCGTGGCGGCGGTCATGTCCAACGTATCGCGCGTCGCGCTCTGGTGGCGTGAGCTGAATTGGCGGGCGTTTCTTGCCTATTCGATTCCGGGAGTGCCGGCAGCGGCGCTGGGTGCGCGCACGCTGCTGGCCTTGCCGACCCATATGATCGAAGGTGTATTGGGTGTTTTCTTTCTGCTGATGGTCCCGGCGCGCTATCAGCTTGTCCGGCTGAACATTCGTATACGGCTGTGGCAACTGGCGGTGGCGGGCGCTTTCATCGGATTTCTCACCGGCCTGGTGCTGTCGACGGGCCCGCTCAGCGTGCCGGCATTCACCGCCTACGGGTTGCTGAAAGGGTCATTTCTTGCCACGGAGGCGGCCAGCTCTCTGGCGCTGTATACCAGCAAGGTTTTTGCCTTTCGCGAGCTCGGTGCCTTGCCCGTGACGTCCATCGTCAAGGGACTGATTGTCGGCTCATCGCTGATGGTGGGAGCCATCGCTGGCAAGGCAGTCGTGTTACGGATGAGCCCGGGTCGTTTCCATCTCATCCTCGACGCGGTGATGATCGTTTCAGGCGCGTCGATGCTGTGGGACGCTTTTCGCTAGCCGCTCTTTCGACATTTTCCACGGTGATGTCGTTAGATGAGGATGAGCCTGTCGACGGATTGTTTAGTGCCCAGAGCCTTCGCGATTTCCCTTTGAACCAGAATCTAGCCGTCCAAACAACGTGCAAACATTCCGAATGATGCGCGGTCGTTCTTCATCTCATCATTTGCTCTGCCGCATTGCGCATAGCCATGACAGTCGACTCGCGCTAAGTTGATGGTTCGAAACGATACCGGAGCACGCATGAGCGAGAGCACTGATGTCATCGTGATTGGCGCGGGGCTGGCTGGCCTGGTGGCCGCGACCGAGCTGACCGATGCCGGCAAGCGCGTGCTGATTCTGGAGCAGGAGCCCGAGCAGAATCTGGGCGGGCAAGCGTTCTGGTCGTTTGGCGGCCT
>CAIKJM010000311.1 GCA_903827735.1 uncultured Rhodanobacter sp.
GATGCCCTGAGGTGTCAGATCGAACAGCCACGCCAGCACTAGCGCCACCGGGAAACCCGCGACCACCACCAGCACGACGACCCGCACCGCGACGTTCGGCACATCGAAAAACGGAAACACCTGCGTGGCAACCTGTACTAGCAGCCAGCCGGCCACGGCATAACTGGCGCCGACCTTGTAGACGTGGCGGCGCTGGAGTTCGGAGAAAAACGAGGGCTTGGCGGCCAAAGTCATTGGTGGTGCGTGACGCTCGTAGTCGCATGGTTCATTCTGGCAGCGAACAACTCGACATGGCGCGAGTCCAAACGTGACTTACAAAGCTCGCTCAAGACTGAATCGTCTCGGCACCATCCGTTTCATTCTCTCTCAAACTCTCATTGACCGCCTGTAAAAGTGGACTGAGAGCGTATTCCCACACTCCGCCTTCCGACCAGGTGTTGCTACCGACTGAAAAGTCACCGCCCGGGGGTGCGAACGATATCTTGGACTATCTGAAGGGGTAGTTCATGTATTCATTCGAGGACCGGCTTCGTGCTGTGCAGCTTTACAGCAAGCTGGGAAACCGAGCGGGCTTGACCATTCGCCAGCTCGGCTATCCGACCAATAATGCGCTCAAGAGCTGGCACCGGGAGTATGAGAAGCGCATTGACTTGCCCGCCGGCTATTCACGCCGGGAGAAGTTCACGCACGCGCAGCAAGAACGGGCGGTCACTCACTACCTGGAGAATGGGCGCTGTATTTCGGCGACGATCGGGACGCTGGGGTCTCCCTATAGGAAACTGCTCTGCGCCTGGGTTCAAGAGTGGCGCCCGGAGAGGCGCCTACGCATCGTCGGGCGATCTCGAGAGCTGTCTGCGACCATGCATGCAAGCTGAGACCAATTTGTACAAAATACTGATCCGGGCGATCGACAAGAAAAACGCAAGCCTGATGTGGGTCCCAGCGATGTCTGCTCGGGTCCACAGAGTAAGCACATTCTGGGTCATTTCGAAGTGCACGTTTGCAGCATAAACGGGAGAGCGACATGGATGTATCCAGTAGAGGCCGGAAAATTCTGGTCAACGGCATGGTGCTGGTCTTGTTCGGCCTGATCTGGGGGCTGGTGGTACCGCACACGCCCTTTCCGCGATTGGCCCTGGGTGCGCATATCCAGTTGGTCACCAATGGGATGCTGTTCATTGTGATGGCACTACTGCTGATGACGCTTCCCAATAACGTAGGCCCGCGCTCCGCCACGTTCATGCTGGCGGCCGTTTGCCTGACGTGGATCATGGCCCTCTCCGAAATCGCCAACGCTTGGTGGGGCACTAATCAAGTGCTGCCGCTGGCAGCACAGCAGGCCGGTGCAGGCGGCGGCGCCGCCTGGCAGGAGCTGCTCGTGAAACTAGCGCACATCGTCGCGGGACTGGCTTTGATCGTTGCATGGGCCCTGCTTGTTGCAGGCTTTCGAAAGAAGCCGTAGTAGGCCACTCGTTGACGAAATGTGATCGGGCAAAGCGACGTTACGATCTCGTTTGCAGCATAGAATGATCAGCGTAGTGAGCGTCCGCTACGAAATTTCTGTTGCAAACGATTAGGTCGAATTACTTAGCCCTCGCCTACTCGGAAGTCCGCTCTGGGCTGGTTTGGGCCTGCGATGTATGTCTCAGATGTGCCAAAGCGGTCGTGCACTTATCTGCGTGGGTTGCAAGCGCACCTCGTTAAGAGCCGTTTTCGGCCTAAGGCATCGAGATGCTTGATGCCGATAGCGGGTCTCCAATTCGTCTGTTTTTTCTAAATGTAGATGTAACGGTAATCCGGTATCGATCGTGGCCGTTGGCGGAAACAGGTTCCCCGACTTAGCCGCAACACC
>CAIKJM010000312.1 GCA_903827735.1 uncultured Rhodanobacter sp.
ACCTGCGTAGCGCAATCATCGTCAGCGCCAATATTCCCATCGCTCTGTTCTTCAGCATCATCATCCTGGTGTTGCTGGGCGACTCGGCAAACCTGCTCTCGGTGGGTGCGGTGGACTTCGGCATCATCGTCGATTCGGCAGTGATCCTGATCGAGAATATTTTCCGCAACTTCCAGAAGAATCACGACGAGCGGCAGGAATTGCTGCACGACCAGGCACAGAGCAACCACGCCATGTATGCGCGCGGGAACGCCGCACATGGCTGGACCGAACGTCTGCGCCTGCTCTACATCAGTGCGATCCAGGTCGATCGCGCGGTGCTGTTTTCCTCGGCCATCACCGTCGCTGCTTTCATCCCGCTGTTCACGATGCAGGGCGTCGAGGGCCAGATCTTCAATCCGATGGCACGCACCTATGCCTATGCGTTGTCCGGCGCCCTGCTGGCGACCTTCAGCGTAACGCCGGTGCTGGCGTCGCTACTGCTACCCAAGCACGTCAACGAAGTGGAGACGCTGTTCGTACGCGGCATCCGCCGCGTCTACTCGCCAGTGCTGCGTTGGGCGCTGGAGAGGCGCAAGGCCACCGTGGCCATCGGCGTCGGCTTTCTGCTCGTCGCCGCTTTGCTGCTGCCACATATCGGCAGCGAGTTTCTGCCGGCGCTGGAAGAAGGCAACCTGTGGATACGCGCCAGCATGCCGACCACGATCTCGCTCGAGGCGGGCATGGACAAGGTCAACCGCATGCGCCGCATCATCAAGAATCATCCGGAGGTGGTGACCGTCGTGTCCCAGCACGGCCGACCCGACGACGGCAGCGACGCCTCGGGCTTCTACAACGTCGAGCTGTTCGTACCGCTGAAGCCGGAGGGCGACTGGCCCAGCGGCGACAGCAAGGAAAAGCTGGTCAATTCGCTGCAGCAGCAGTTCAGCGACGAATTTCCGGGCGTGGAGTTCAACTTCTCCCAGTACATCCAGGACAACATCGAAGAAGGGCTGTCGGGCGTCAAGGGCGCCAACTCGGTCAAGATCGTCGGGCCGGATCTGCACGAGCTGGAGAAGCTCTCCGACGACGTCCTGCACCAGATTAGACAGGTCAAAGGCGTGCAGGATCTGGGCGTGTTCCGCGTGCTGGGCCAGCCCAATCTCAACATCACCGTCGATCGGGCTAGGGCCGCGCGCTACGGCCTCAATACCGGCGACATCAATGCGGTGGTGCAGGCCGCCGCCGGCGGCACCCAGGCGACCACGGTGCTGGAGGACGATCGGCAGTTTTCACTGGTGGTACGCCTTGCCTCGCCGTTTCGGAACGACGTGGAGGCCATCGGCAACATACCGGTGGGATACGCCACGCCGAGCGGCGCCACGGCGTACGTCCCGTTGCGCGATGTGGCCGACATCTCGCTCGATACCGGCGCCTCCTACATCTATCACGAGAGCAACGAGCGCTTTATCCCGGTGAAGTTCAGCGTGCGCGGCCGCGACTTGGGCAGCACCGTGGAAGACGCCCAGCAGCGCATCGCCAAGAACGTTGTGCTGCCGACGGGTTACCACCTGGTGTGGGCCGGTGAATTCGAAGACATGCAGCAAGCCAAGCATCGCCTGGCGATCGTGCTGCCGATTGCCATCGGCCTGATTCTCGCGTTGCTCTACACGCTGTTCAATTCGCTGCGCGACAGCTTGCTAACGCTGGCGGCGATTCCGTTTTCGATCGCCGGCGGCATTATCGCACTGTACTTTTCCGGCCTGAACATGAGCGTCTCGGCGGCGATCGGCTTCGTCTCGCTGTTCGGCGTGTCGGTGATGAACGGCATCCTGGTCATCTCCTATTTCAACCACCTGGTATTCGAGGGTAGGACGCCGCTGGAGGCGATGTATCTGGCCGCCGAACAGCGTATGCGCCCGATGCTGATGACAGCGCTGTCGGCATGTATCGGCCTGCTGCCGGCGGCGCTGTCCACCGGCATCGGCAGTCAGGTGCAGCGTCCGCTGGCGACGGTGGTGGTGGGCGGCATGTTGCTCGGTCCGGTAATGCTGTTGATCGTTGCGCCGGCGCTGCAGGTGCTGGTCGTGGAGTGGTCGCATCGGCGCAAGAGCCGCAAGCCAGCGCGCCCGCGTGAAACCGGAGGCCTGTGATGAAACGCATGGCGTTCGTTCGTCGTTTCGCCGGCGCCTTGACGCTGGCCTTGAACGCCTTGTGTGCCGGTTGCGTGGTCGGCCCGGACTATCGCCGCCCCAGCCTGCCCAGCGAAACGCGATTTACCCGGCCGGTGCCGGCTGACTCGTCCCGCGCAGGCGAAACCGATGCAGAGACGGCGATCCGCGACACGCATGCCGTCATCCGGCAGGACTGGTGGACCGTCTTCGCCTCGCCGTCGCTCGATGCGCTGGTCGAGCGCGCGCTTGCTCACAACCCCGATATCGCCAGCGCGCAGGCCACGCTGCGCGAAGCGCAGGAGAACGTGGCGGCCCAGCGCGGCGCCTACTTCCCTACCGCTTCACTGAGCTACTCTCCCAGCCGGCAGAAGAATGCGGTGGGCACGCTTGCCCCGACGCTCAGCTCGGGCCAGGCGCTCTATACGCTGCATACGGCGCAGCTGAGCATCGCCTATGCCCCGGATGTTTTTGGCCTGAATCGCCGCACGGTGGAATCGCTGCAGGCGCAGGCCGATGTGCAGCGCTTTCAGCTGCAGGCGGCCTATCTCACGCTGGCATCGAACGTCGTGCTGGCGGCGATCCAGCAGGCCGCGGAGCGCGCGCAGATTCAGGCGGCCCACGAGGCGCTACGTGCCGATCAGCAGTCGCTGCAGCTGCTGCAACAGCAGGCCGCGCTCGGCGAAGCCTCCGGTCTCGACGTCGCGGCGCAGGAGACGGCTCTGGCACAGGTACAGCAGCTGCTGCCACCGCTGGAAAAGCAGCTCGAGCAGACGCGCGACCTGCTGGCCGTGCTCGCCGGGGATCCGCCGGCGCAGGGCGGCCGGCAGGATTTCGATCTAGCCGCGCTGCGACTGCCGGCTTCGTTGCCCCGCGCGCTGCCATCGCAGCTCGTCGATCAGCGCCCGGACGTGCGCGCGGCCGAGGCCGAGGTGCAATCCGCCAACGCGCAGGTCGGCGTGGCGATCGCCAATCGGCTGCCGCAGCTATCGCTTTCGGCGCAATACGGCGGCAGCGCGACGAGCTTCAGCCAGATGTTTGCCGACAACAACACCTTCTGGGGACTTACCGGCAGCCTGTCGCAGACTCTGCTCGACTTTGGCACGCTCAAGCACCGCCAGCGCGCCGCCGAGGCAGCCTGGCAGCAGTCGCAGGCGCAGTACCGATCGGTGGTGCTCTCGGCGTTTCAGAACGTCGCCGATGCGCTGTATGCGCTGCAGGCGGACGATCGCGCGCTGCAGGCCGCCCGTTATGCCGAAACCTCCGCGGGCAAGACGCTGGATCTGACTCGCAAGCAGCAGGCCTTGGGCTACGTGAATGCGCTGACCGTGCTCAATGCCGAGCAGGCGTATCAGCAGACGCGCCTGACCAAAATCCAGGCGCAGGCTGCCGAATTCAGCGATACCGCTGCGCTGCTGCAGGCGCTGGGCGGCAGCTGGACGGCCGCCAAAGAGCCCGTCTCGCCCGCGCTCGGCATCGCCGAACCCGAAAGCACCGACCGCAGCACCAACCCGCAGAGCCTACAGGTCGCCAAGTGAGGCATCCCATGTATCCCAAAATCAGCGCTTTATGCCTTTCAACTTTGTCTGCCGCGCTGGCTTGCGCGGGCTGCACGCCGCTCTTCAGCAAAAGCCCCGAGCAATGGCGGGATGGCCGCATC
>CAIKJM010000313.1 GCA_903827735.1 uncultured Rhodanobacter sp.
GTCAATCACTTGGGATCCGCAGAAGCCCTACGCACCGTCGACGGTACGTCGGCGGTGCGTTTTGTTGATGAACGAGTTAGCCATGAACGAACAGGTCCGTTCAGGCCACCGCGTGTGTTCGTGTTTCTCTATGAACTGAGGCGCACGACTTTTTTTGCGGCTTGCCGAGATGCCGATATCGCCATCCTCACGTGGACAATGCATCAGTTTTATCGATAATCCGCTCGAACGCATGCGCAGCGTTTAAGGACGGTCGACCCATGATTTTCTACGAGATTCCCTACGAACAGGGGAACACACACACCTGGTATTTGGATGGTCTCGCCGAGGGTCGCAAATGCTTCGACTCGCGCGTGGCGGCGTTGTCCTTCGCCATGCAATCGGCCAAGGCTGCGGCAAAAAACTTCGGCGACAAGGCATGCATCGCCATTCAGGGCGCTGATGGCACCTGGCGCACGTTCGATCCTGATATGGTTCCCTTGAAATAAGCGCACGCTTGGCAGCTGGCGCGCCGATCAACGCACTGCGTCAGGTTATCTGGATAACCGGCTCGCTCGATGGCTCGTTCGGCGCGCTCAACGGAATACGCAACGTAAAGTGGGTTCCCCTGCCCGGCTCTGAATGTACCTGCACCGACACGCCGAGCGCCTCGGCGGTACGTTTGACGATCCATAAACCCAGGCCCAGTCCGTCCGACCGCACGTCGCCCTGGCGGAATGCCTCGAACAGCGCATCGAGCGATTCGTTCGCCATACCGATACCCGTATCGATGATATGCAGCGCTACGTGATTGGCATGACGGCGACAGCCCACCACGATGCGCCCGCCCGCCTAGGTGTACTTCACCGCGTTGGCGACTAGATTGCCTATCAGCGTTTCCAGTTGAACGGAGTCGCTGTGCACATGCAGACGCGTACGCAATACGCGCAGGCGAACGTCCCTGCGCTCGGCCAGCGGCAAAAAATTCGCGTGGATGAATTCGAGCACGTCACCCAAATCGGTGTCACCCAATTGCGCCAGGGTGAAGGACGCTTTACCGCTAGCCGCCACCAGCATGCGGTTGAAGCCCTTTTTGATAGTCTCCAGGCCGCCATCGGCCAGCGTAAGGCGCTTAAGCTGATGCGGCGCGGCCTCCTGCAGCAGGCTCTGCACCGACAACGACGCAACGAACAGCGGCTGGCGCAAATCGTGCGCCGCACTCGCCAGCATGCGCGCCCGGTAATCGCTGGTCTGCTCGCTGACCCTGAGCATCTTGCGCAGCTCCAGCTGCATCATCACCTGACGCGCCAGCGTTCGCAGTACGTCGATCTGCTCCCGCGTCAGGTTCCGGCTTACGGTGTCGAGCACGCACATCGTACCCAGCGCCACGCCGTCGGCGGTAGTTATCGGAGCGCCGGCATAAAACTTCAGATCGGGATCGCCGGTGTACAGCGGATTGCCGCCGAAGCGGGGATCGGCGCTGGTATCGGGAATAATCAGCACGTCGTTTTCCAGCACCACGTGCGCGCAAATCGATGCGCTGATCGGCGTCTGCGATTTACCCAGACCGATTTCGGACTTGAACCACTGGCGCTCTGCGTCGATCAGCGTGATCGACGCGATCGGTGTGCCGCAGATCATCGAGGCCATGCGAGTGATATCGTCGAAGGCCGCTTCGCGCGGCGTATCCAGTATTTCGTAGGATTGCAGCGTCGCAAGCCGATGCGCGTGGCGCAGCGGCGTCAGATCGGCGGATGGGTTCTGTTTCAACAAGATCGCCCAAATCCTTGTGAAGAAATCCTGATGGCCTGCGCGACATAAACACGGCCATCTGGCCGTCCGTCGTTACCGCACCAAACGCAGCATCTGGTAAATCATAACCAAAGAGCGCAGGACGCAATACGATTATTTTCAGGCATCGACTACACCGAACTCGACGCCGCGGCAGCCAAGCATTGGCGAAGCAAACCCTGCGGCGAGCGGCGCGGTTTTGCTAATCTTCGCGGCTACTAGACCGGAAAGCCGATGAACGAAGCGGCCGCCAACGAAAACCTTCCCGACTTTCTCGCTGGCGGCGGCGAGATGGGCGAACTCATACGCGCGTTTGACTGGACCACGACGCCGCTTGGCCATCCATTGAGCTGGCCACAGGGACTGCGTACGGCAACGCGCCTACTGCTCACCACCCCGCACCCCATCCTGATCTGGTGGGGCAGCGAGCTGATCCAGCTCTACAACGACGCCTATCGGCGCTCGCTGGGCACGGAGCGCCACCCCAGTGCGCTGGGCCAGCGCGGACGCGACTGCTGGATCGAGGTCTGGCACATCATCGGCGCGCAGATCGAGCAGGTGATGGCAAACCAGGGCGCTACCTGGCATGAAAACCAGCTCGTCCCAACGACACGTAACGGTCGCCAGCAGGACATCTGTTGGACCTATAGCTACAGTCCGATCAATGAAGTTACCGCCGGCAACGGCGTGGGCGGCGTTCTGGTGATCTGCGCAGAAACGACCAAAATGGTGATGGCCGAACGTCGCAATGTCGCCGAACGCCAGCGGCTCGAGCAGATGTTTGCTCAGTCACCGAATTTTATGGCGATGCTGGAAGGCCCTGACCATCGTATCCAGCTGGCCAATGCGAGCTATATGCGGCTGGTTGGCAATCGCGACGTGCTCGGCAAGACTGTTGCCGAGGCGCTGCCCGATGCCGTCGAACAAGGCTATCTGGATCTACTCAACGACGTGTATCGAAGCGGCAACGCCTTCAGCTCGCTCGGCGCCCGTTATGTCGTGCACGCCAGCGCCGAGGATGCCATCAACGAGCGCTATCTCGATTTCGTCTACCAACCGATCACCGATAGTGCTGGCGGCGTTACCGGCATCTTCGTCGAAGGGGCCGACGTCACCGAGCGCGTGCGCAACGAACAGGCCCTGCACAGCTGGAACGAAACGCTGGAACTGCGCGTAGCCGAGGCGTTGGCCGAACGCAAAATATACGCCGACGTTTTCGAATCCACCGACACGCTGATCCTCGTACTGGATAACGACTTCCGCGTGCTGGCAATCAACGAAGCTGGCGTGCGCGAATTCGAAGCCCTCTATTCAGTTCGTCTGACCCCGGGCGTTCATTTGCTGGACGCGGCGAAGGCTAGGCCCGACGACGCACGCGTGTTGAAAGAACAGTGGAGTCGAGCGCTGGCTGGCGAGGAATTTACCTTTCTGCGTCAGTTCGATAACGGCCAGATATCTTACGAGAGCAAGTTCAAGGCGTTGCGCGATCGCTCAGGGCAACTGGTTGGTGCGTATGTCATCAGCGCCAACATCACCGAACGGCTCCGCGACCAGCAGCGTTTGCTGGAGGCGGAAGAGAAAATTCTGCAGACGCAGAAAATCGAGGCCATCGGCCAGCTCACCGGCGGCGTGGCGCACGACTTCAATAACTTGCTGATGGTGATCTCCAGCGGGCTGGACATGATGGATCGCCAAACCGATCCCGCTCGCCGCGAGCGCATACTCGCGGCGATGCGTCAGGCGGTCGATCGCGGCGCCGCGCTCACCCGCCAGCTGCTGACGTTTTCGCGGCGGCAAAAGTTGCAGCCCGAGCCCATCGATTTGGGTCGACGTATTGCCGACATGCGCGAGATGCTCGACCGCAGCTTGCGCGGCGACATCCAGGTACAGATGGACTTCCAAACCGACATCTGGGCAGCCGAGGTCGACCCCGGCGAACTGGAGTTGGCTGTGCTCAACCTCGCCGTCAATGCACGCGACGCGATGGATAGCGGCGGCATCATCCGCATCCGCGGCAGCAACGTGGCAAACTTTATTGACGGTGATCTGCGCGGCGACTTTGTCTCCCTGTCAGTGGCCGATGAAGGCAGCGGCATGTCGCCCGAGGTGATCGCTCGGGTGTTCGAGCCTTTCTTTACCACCAAGGACATCGGCAAAGGTTCCGGGCTCGGACTCGCGCAGGTGCACGGCTTTGCGCACGCCTCCGGCGGCACGGTAAAAATCTGCAGCGAGGTGGGCAAAGGCACCACCGTATCGATGCTGCTACCGCGTACGCATAAGCAGCCGCCAACTCCTGCCGCCGCGCTGCATTCCGTCATGCCGGCGCAGGCCAAACGCTCCGCGGGCCTCGCCCTGCTGGTGGACGACGACGACAGCGTGGCCGCGCTGGTCGGCGAAATGTTTGATCAGCTCGGCTACGAAAGACTGCGTGTAGCCAGCGCCGAAGCCGCGCTCGGCGCGCTGGCCGACCATCGGGCCGTGGACGTGGTTTTTTCCGACGTGATGATGCCCGGCACCATGAATGGCCTGCAGCTGGCGCTGGAAATTCGCCGCCGCCACCCCGGCCTGCCCGTGCTGCTCACCAGCGGCTTTTCCGACGCGATCAAGCAGGAAGCCGCGCAGCAGAAAATTCCGCTGCTGTCCAAACCGTATCGGCTGGAAGAA
>CAIKJM010000314.1 GCA_903827735.1 uncultured Rhodanobacter sp.
AACCTACGATGGACGTCAATGTGCGGCAGGCGGCGGACCCTGGACGACTTGCACCAGGTGCGCGGGCTGCAGGTATTTCTTGAAGGCTTCCTGCACCTGCGGCGCGGTGAGGGTGAGGTAATACTTGGCGGCGACCATCGGCTCGTCCAGCGGCTGGCCCTTGTAGCCCCAGGCGACCAGCGAACGCGCGATGTCGTTGACGCTGGACACGCCCAGCGGGATCGAGCGGATCTCGAACTGGCGCGCGTTGGTGAGCTCGTCGGGTTTTACCGGCGTGTTCTGCATGTCGGCCAGGTTCTGACGAATCAGGCCATCGACCGGGCCGACCTTGCTCGGGTCACTGCCGTACTGCACGAAGAAGATCGAGCGCGAACGGTCGAAGCGCATGCCCGAGCTGGCGCCGTAGGCGAAGCCGTGCTTGACGCGCACGTCGACCATCAGGCGCGAGGCGAAGCCGTTGCCGCCGAGCACGTCGTTGCCGAGCTTCAGCGCGTAGCGATTCGGGTCGGTCAGATTCAGATCGAGCATCTGCCCCATCAGCACCTGATCCTGCGAAGCAAAAGCGTTGTTGACCAAGGTATAGGCGGCCGGATGCAGCGGCACCGGTTTCGGGATCACGTCGGGCTTGGGCCCGCTGGCCTTCCAGTCGCCGAAGTATTTCTCGACGGTGGCCTTGACCTGCGCCGGCGTCACGTCGCCGACCACCACCAGGGTCGTGAGGTCCGGACGATAGGTCGCGTTGAAGTAGTTTTTGACGTCCGCCAGGGTCACCGCATTGACCGTGCTCGGCAGCGCTTCGCGCAGGCCCGAGTCGCCGGCCGGCAGCATGCCCTTGGTCAGCGCATGGAACATCTTGTATTCGGGCGATTCGATCTCGCCGGCCAGCGTGCGCGCCAGCGTGCTTTGCTGCACCTCGAACGCCTGCGCCGGCAGCGCCGGATGCAGCTCGTTGTCGGCCAGCAGCTGCATGCCCTTGTCGAATGCGCCGCTGGGCACGGCGAGGGTGAAATCGCTGCCGCCGGACGCGGAGGCCGAGATATCGTCCAACGCCTTGTGAAACGCGCTGCGGTCCAGGCTGGTGGTGCCGTAATCGAACAGCGAGGCAAGCAGGCGACCGACGCCCTCCTGCCCCTTCGGCTCCTGCAGGCCGGCGTCGTGATCGACATGGCCGACGACGGTCACCGTCTTGCTGATGCTCTCCGGCTGCACGATCAGGCGCAGGCCGTTGGCCAGCTTCATGTCGGTGGGCGCCAGCGTCCAGTGCGGCATCTGCAGCGTGCCGAGCGCCTTCTCGGCCCATTCCGGCTGCGGCGCGTCGAGCTTGTCGTCGCCGCCGAACGACTCCGTGCCGCCGAAGCCGCTGCTGTCCGGCGGACGCTTGCCGTCATTGCTGGGCGTCAATACCACGGTGATGCGTTGGTGCGATTTCAGATACTCGCGCGCCACCCGGTTGACGTCGTCGACGGTGACGGCGGCAATCAGCTTTTCGGCGGCTTCGGGCGAATCCACGCCCTGCCAGGCCAGCGCCTGCGACCATGCGCTGGCGAGGGTCACCGCGCTGTTCTTGTTGAACTCGGCCTGGGCCAGTTCGGAGCGCTTGGCCGCATCGACCAGCTCGGGCGAGACGCCGTCCTTCAGCAGCTGCGTCACCACCTCCTCGAGACTGGCCTGGGTCTGCTTGGCGTCACCGCCCTTGGGGAAGCTGGCCTCGATCGCGCCGATGCCGCCACGGGTGAACGGCTGCATCTGCGCATCAGCGCTGAGCACCTTGCCCTGCGCGGCCAGCTCCGACAGGCTGCTGCGCGCGTTGCCCAGCACGTCCATCAGCACCTGCGCCGCGGCGTAATCCTTGCTCTGCTGGCCCGGCATGCGATACAGAAACTGCACCGTACCGGTACCCTGCGGCGTGCTGCTGCTGATGGTCTGCGGCTTCAACGGCTTCAGCGCGATCGGCACGCGCGCCGGCGTGGCGCGCTGCGGAATCGGATCGAACAGCTGCTTGACCTTGGCCAGCGTGGCCTGCGGATCGACGTCGCCAACGATGACGAAGATCGCGTTGTTCGGCACATACCAGTCGGTGTGGAACTGCTTGAGCACGGCCGACGTGGTCTTGTCGAAGGTCGGCCGCGTGCCCAGCGGATCGGCCTCGTAGCCGGTGCCGGCGAACAGCGCGCCCTCGGCTTTTTCGAAGGCCAGGAAACCCGGATCGGAAATGTCGCGCGACACCTCCTGCTCGATCGCGCCCTTCTCCAGACCCCAGTCCTTGTCGCTGACCAGCAGGCCCTGCATGCGGGTGGCTTCGATATGCAGCAGGATGTCGAGATAGGCCGACGGCGCCACGAAGTAATACTGGGTCGCATCGTTGGTGGTGAAGGCGTTGTTGTCGCCGCCCATCTTGCCGGTCATCTCGTTCAACTGCGCGCCGGTCATGCCGGCGCTGTCGCGAAACATCATGTGTTCCAGCGCGTGCGCGGTGCCTGGATAACCGGTCGGCGTCTCGTAACCGCCGGCCAGATAAGTGATCTGGGTGGTGACCATCGGCGCCAGCGTGTCGCGCACGATCACCACGCGCAGGCCGTTCTTCAACGTGGCGCGGGTGACGTTGCCCGCCTCGCTGGCGACGGCCGGAATCGCCGCCTCGGCGGCATGCGCCGCGCCGCCCAGCAAACCGATACCCAGCAGCACGCTCCATGTCAGGGGTTTGAGCTTGTTCAACATCATGACCGGTGATTCCTTGTGGATTGCTGATGGGAGGTGTCGTGCGGGCGCGATAGGCCGCGCCTTGTTCGACCATGAAACGACGACGGAATTCTGCTGGCGCCCCGGCCGACTGCCGCGTGCCAGAAGCCATGATCCCATGGCGAGGCAGAACCGCAGCAGGTACGGCGGCAAGCGGCCACGACGAACGCTTGCGTGGAACGCAGGCCCGATCGCAAGTTCCGGCGATGGCAGCCAATCGTCGTCAGCGCGGACTCGCACCGATAATCAGCGGCTCGGGCCCCAGCTGCACGCCGAAGGTCTTCTGCACGCCGCCCATCACCTGCTGCGCCAGCGCCCACAGCTGCTCGCCGCTGGCCTTGCCGTGGTTGACCAGCACCAGCGCATGGCGATTGGAGATGCCGGCGTCGCCCTCGCGCAGGCCCTTGAAGCCGGCCTGCTCGATCAGCCATGCGGCCGACAGCTTGCTGTGCGCGTCGTCGGCCGGCCAGCACACCAGACCGGGATGCGCGTGGGCCAACGACTCGGCCACGGCGCGCTCGACGATCGGATTCTTGAAGAAGCTGCCGGCGTTGCCGATCACTTCCGGATCGGGCAATTTTTTCGTGCGCAGATGCACCACGGCCTCGGCCACGTGGAACGGCGCGGGTTTGTCCACGCCCATGCGTTTGAGCTCGTCGTGGATACCGGCATAGTCGGTGCGCAGTTCGCGCTGGCGCGGCAGCACGAAGCGCACGGCGGTGACGATGTAGCGACCGGGCTCGCGCTTGAACAGCGAATCGCGATAGGCGAAGGCACAGGTCGCATGATCCAGCGTCACCACGCGGTGCTCGCGGATATCCCACGCCTCGACGCTCTCGACGAACTCGGCCACTTCGCAGCCGTAGGCGCCGATGTTCTGAATCGGCGCCGCGCCGACGGTGCCGGGAATCAGGATCAGGTTTTCCATGCCGGCGTAACCCTGACCGAGGGTCCAGCGCACGAAGTCGTCCCAGCGCTCGCCGGCGGCCACCGCGATACGCGCGCTGTCGCCATCGCTTTCGACCTGTACGCCTCTGGTGGCCATGACCAGCACGGTGCCGTCGAAGTCGCCGGTAAACAGCACGTTGCTGCCCTCGCCCAGTACCAGCAGCGGGCGATGACGGATGCCAGGAAACTGCAGCAGCTCGGGCAGCTTGGTGGCATCGCGAATTTCCGCCAGCAGGCTGGCCTTGGCCGCCACGCGCAGCGTGTTGCGGGTCGCCAGCGAGGCGTTTTCGATCAGCGTGTAGCCACCCATATCTATTCGCTCCGCTGGCATGTCCGTGCCTTGCGGCGTGGTGTTCATGCGCTCAGCCGGCATGCGTGTCTTCCCGCTGCCGGCGCATTTCGTTGACGCATTCGCCGATCAGCTGGGGGCCTCGATAGATCAGCCCGGAATAGATCTGCACCAGCGCCGCGCCGGCCTCGACTTTCTCCGCCGCGTTGCTGCCGTCGAGAATGCCGCCGACGCCGATCAGCGCAATACGCCCCTGCACGCGACGGCTCATACCGGCCAGCACGGCCGTGGCGCGATCGAACAGCGGCCTGCCGGAAAGCCCGCCCGTCTCGGTACTCTGCGGATCGTCGGCCACCGCGGCGTGATCGATCGTGGTGTTGGTGCAGATGACGCCGTCGATGCCGGTATCGAGCAGCACCTCGGCGATCGCATCGAGCTCGGCCTCGGCCAGATCCGGCGCGATCTTCAGCAGCATCGGCTTGCGCTTTCCCTGCTGCGAGCCGAGCTGCTCCTGCGCCTCGCGCAGCGTGCCGATGAAGCGGCGCAGCGTGGCCTCTTCCTGCAGATCGCGAAGACCCTGCGTGTTCGGCGAGGAAATATTCACGGTGATGTAGCTGGCGTATTCGTGCACCCGGCGCAGGCAGATCAGATAGTCATCGACCGCGCGCTCGTTTGGCGTGTCCTTGTTCTTGCCGATATTGATGCCGAGCACGCCGCGATAGGCCGCCTTCTGCACGTTGCGCACCAGCGCCTCGACGCCACCGTTGTTGAAGCCGAGACGATTGATGATCGCCTCGTGCCCGGCGAGCCGAAACATGCGCGGCTTGTCGTTGCCCGACTGCGGCAGCGGCGTGACCGTACCCACTTCGATAAAACCGAACCCCAGCGCGGCCAGCGCATCGAGATGGTCGGCGTTCTTGTCCAGACCCGCCGCCAGGCCGACCGGATTGGGAAAGGTGATGCCGAACGCCGTGGTCGGCAGATCCACTGGCGGCTTGGCCAGCCAGTGCGCGAAGCCGCTACGCTGGGCCACGCCCAGCCCGTACAGCGTGAGGCCGTGCGCCACTTCGGGATCGAGCTTGAACAGCAGGGGGCGAAGAACGTCGTACATGGTCAGGCCAGATGACCCGCAAAGACGCGGGTGTCGTAATCGAAGCTTATCGTGCCGCGCTCGGCGCAGGCCTCGAACAGCTCGCGCAGCGCTTTCAGCATCGGCGCATGTTTGGGATGGCCTTCTTTGGGCGCGTAGGAGGACGACATCAGCCGCCCGCGCAGCGCCTCGAAATCCAGCTTCTGGCTGTGCGGAAAACGCCCGCTGCCGACATACCCCGCGCCGAACCACGCGCGCATCCGCACGTCGTCGGCGTAGCGTTCGGCCACGCTGGTGTAGTCGGTGCCGTAGGCCTGCAGCAGCGCCTCGTAGCCTTCCAGAAACGGCGTGCCGGTGAGCCGGCGCGAGTTCCACCAGATCGCCGCCAGGCCGCCGGGCTTGAGAATGCGTGCAAACTCGCGCCGCGTCGTTTCTTCATCGAACCAGTGAAAGGCCTGTGCCACGGTAACCAGATCGATGCTGGCATCGTCCAGGCCGGTGGCGTCGGCGCGGCCATCGACCGCGCTGAAGTTGGCATCGCCACCCAGCCACGTTTCAGCCGCCGCGCGCATCGGCGCATTCGGCTCCACCGCGATCACCCGATAGCCGGCGTCGAGCAACATCTTCGAGGAGATGCCGGTGCCGGCACCGACATCCGCCACCAGCCACTCGGTGGTGACGCCGCACTCGCGCTGCAGCCACTCCAGCAGCGCCGCCGGATAGTCGGGGCGATAGCGCACGTAGTCGTCGACGCGATCGCTGAAGCGCGAGGTGGATTGCAGCGTCGTCATGTCATTGAACTCCTGTCCAGATCCTCAGCCATTGAGCATCTGTCCACCGTCGACCACCAGGGTATGGCCGGTGATCCAGCCGGCATACGGCGATGCCAAAAACAGCGCAGCGTGCGCCACCTCTTCGGGCTTGCCAAAGCGCCCGAACGGAATCTTGGCCAGCGTGGCGCGATAGACGTCGGGCGCGTCCTTGCTGCGCTGCTCCCACAGGCCATCGGCAAATTCGATCGAACCCGGCGCGATGGCGTTGACGCGAATGCCGTCTTTCGCAAGAGCCAACGCCTGCGATCCGGCGTAATGCGTCAGCGCGGCCTTGACCGCCGCATACGGCGCACCGCTGCCGCGCGGGCGCAGCGCGGCGATCGACGTGGTGTGCAGAATGCTCGCCCGCTGTGACGCCTTAAGAAACGGCAGCGCCGCGCGGGACGCGCGAACGGCCGCCAGCAGATCGACATGGATGCCCGACGTCCAGCTCGCTTCGTCGTCGGCAAAACCGAAGCCGGTGCCGTTGTTGATCAGCACGTCGACGCCACCCAGAGCCGTCGCCGCGCTGGCGATATAGCCGTCTATCTCGTCAAGCTCAGCGAGGTCGCACGATTGCGCATGCGTTACACCGCCGAATGCCGCCATCGCCGCACGCGTTTCTTCCAGGGCCACGACACCGCGTGCGCAGATCGATACCGCCGCACCCGCCTGCGCGAACGCCAGCGCCATGCTGCGACCGATGCCGCGACTGCCGCCGGCGATGACCACGCGGTAACCGTGGAAATCAAACGCATTCTTTGGACAACTATCGCTCATCGGAACTCAGTGCCAGAAGGTGCCGATGCTGAAAAACAGCACGCCAAACAGGATGACGAGTCCGACTACAACCAAAGCCAGGTGCAGATAGCCGAGCACCAGTCCGGCGACCGCCATGCCGTCGCCCTCCAGCGCCGCATCGACCGGCGCGTGGCGTATTTCGCTGCGCGCCATATGCCCGCAGACCACGGCCACAATCGCGCCGATGAAGGGCAGCAAAATCCAGGAGAGAATGCCGAAAACCAGGCTGACGATCGCCATGGTGCTGGTGGTGCTGGTGGTGCTGGTGGTGCT
>CAIKJM010000315.1 GCA_903827735.1 uncultured Rhodanobacter sp.
CGCGGTGCCGACGTGCGCAGGCAGCCTAATCTCCGCCGCGATGGGCAGATGATCGGAGAAAGCCTGCGGCAGCGTCCAGGTCTTGTCCAACTGGATCGCCGCCGTTGTAAGGATGTGATCCAGCGCCCGCCGCGGCTTCCAGCTGGGAAAGGTTGGGGTGGACTGCGCTGGCGGCTGCAGGCCGCACTTGGAAAACAGGTAATGCATCTCCGCGCTGTGCGGCTCGGTATTGAGATCGCCCATCAGCACCGCGTGCGGAAAATCCTGCAGCAACTCGGCGATAAACCCAAGTTGTTTTGCCCGCGCCGGCGCACTCAACGAGAGGTGCGCCACCATCACCGCCAGCGCGCCGTCGCCTTCGCCGAACCGCGCCAACAGTGCGCCGCGGCCGGGGATGCGGCTGGGCAGCGGATAGTCCAGCACCGAGCTCGGTTCCATCCGACTGATCAGTCCGTTGGCCGAATGCGCCAGTCGCGCCATCGGGCGATTCGGCTGGTGGCTCCAGAACGGCATGCCGGAGGTTTCGGCGAGGTAGCGGGTCTGGTTGAGAAAACCCGAACGCAGGCTGCCGGCGTCGGCTTCCTGCAATCCGATCACGTCGAACTGCGGCAGCACCTCGGCCAGCCGGTCGAGGTTGTCCATCTTGCTGCGCCCAGGCAGCACGGCGGTGAGGCTGCGCGTGACGTATTCGCTGTAACGCTGCACGCTGGCGCCCGCTAGGATGTTGCAGCTCAGCAGACGCAGGCGGCGCTCGGCAGGTGCAGCTGGGAGACTGGCGGCGCGATTCATTGCAGCACACTACGCGGAAAAGGAGGGCGGTGACATGGCAAGCGAAGAGCAAACCGCTCCGCAGACCCGACACCGCGCAGAGCATGACGTACCCGACGTGAACACCATGCCAGCCGCTCCGTCGGCTTTGACGCGTCAGGCATCGAAGATTTACTTCTTGCCGCTTCCCAGATCGCGCTTGGCCAGCCACAGCGCGACCGCCGCAAGTTCATCCATATCCTTGGCGCCGGTTACGCGGTACTTGCCGTCGACGACTAGCGTCGGCGTGCCGTCGACCTGCCATTTCTGGATCAGCGCCAGATCGCTCTTCATCTTGGCCGTCACTTCGTCGGAATTCGCGATACGCAAAAACTCGTCGCGATTGACGCCCTGCTTGGCATAGAAGTCGGCCAGCTCATCCATCGAGTTGATCGGATAGTTTTCACCAAACTTTTCCTTAAACAGCTCCTGATGGGTGCGGTTGACCACGCCGAGCTGCTTGGCGGCGTAGTAGGCGCGCGCAAACGGCAGCCACTCGGCGCTGAAGGGCGCCGGCATGAGCTTGAAAACGACACCAGCCGGAAGCTCCTTGCGCAGCTTTTCGGCGATGGGCGCGAAGTGCGCGCAGTGGATGCAGCCGTAGGAAAACACCTCGACTACCTCGACCTTGCCCTCGGCGCTGTAGCGCTGGGTCGGCGCGGGCAGTGTCACGTACTCGCTGCCTTCGGTATACGGCGCCGCCGCTGTCGAACTGGACTGGGCGCCGCAGGCGCTGGTGAGCAGCAGGCCGCCGAGCAGGGCGAACAGGCGCAGATGGGGAAATCGCTTCAGCATGGGTTTCTCTCTTTTACGGCGCGGCAGGAGCCACTCTTAGTCAGATGGGTGCGATGAAATCGCGCCATGTCGAATCGTTACTTGCCTGCCGTTTCCTTGCCGACCAGCCACTGCACCAGCTCGATGGTCTGCGGCAGGCCACCGGCGTCTTTCGGCGTCAGCCGGTATTTGCCGTTGACCACGATGGTGGGGGTGCTGTCCACGCCCAGCGCCTTGAGCTCGTCATCGGCGCGCTTCATCTGGGTGTTGATGCTGAAGGAGTTGGCGACGCCGACGAACTGTTTCGGATCGACGCCGTATTTGGCGTAGAACTTGGCCACGTCGTCGATGGTGGGCCACGCCTCGTGCGGCTTGGGTTTGCCGGCCTGCAGGTCGTACGTGGCCAGCTCACCGGTCTTCCAGGCGGCATCGAACATCGCGTCATAGGTTTTGTCGGCCACGCCGAGCGCCTGCGCCGCGTAAAACGCGCGCTGGAACAGCGGCCAGTTTTCGTCCGGGCGGAACGACGCCGGCAGGTAGACCACCACGGCATTCGACGGCAGGCTCTTGACCAGCTGATCCATCGTGGTGTGGAACGAATTGCAGGCCGGGCAGGCGTAGGAGAACACTTCGGTCACTTCGACCTTGCCCGGGTGGCTGGTCGGCTGTGCCGGATCGACCAGGTAATAGTTCTTGCCTTCGACCCATTTGCCGTCATCGACGAAGGGCGCGGCGGGTTTGGCGGGTTTGTCGTCTGCGGTGGCAGGCGTCGGAGCGCTGGCGGCCGGAGCAGCGCTGGCCGCCGGTGCGGGCGCGGTGCTTGCCGGCGCCGGAGCGGTACTTGCGGGGGCGGTCGTGGACGTGGTGGTCGATGCGGCAGGCGCCGATGTCGCTGCGCTGTTGTCGCCATCGTGGCTGCAGGCGGCGAGTGCGAGCAGGGCGGCGCACAGGAACGGTAAACGCTTCAGCATGAGAACCTCGAAACGAAAGGGGAACAAAGCCGGAGGCGGCCGTGAAGCAGGTGAATTGCAGAAATTGAATGGAGCTCAGACCGCCAACGCCGAAGCGAGTTCGGCGCGCGATCCGCGCCAGAAGCAACTATCAGGGCGTCGCTGGCGCGGCGGTCGGCTGGGCGCTGTGCAGGCCCTCGACGTAGCTGGCTAGCGCGGCGATGTCATTGGAGTCGAGCTTCTGCGCGATCGCTGGCATGATCTGCGAGTGCGCGTCGTCACCCCAGCTGGCGCCGTCGTGCCAGGCCTTCAGCTTGGCCTGGATGTATTGCGCGTGCTGGGCCGTGAGCTGGGGATACATGGCGCCCGGGTTGCCGCGGCCGTCGATGCTGTGACAGGCCATGCAGGCGGGAATGCCGCGCGTGGCGTCGCCTTCGCGGAACAGCGTCTGGCCGTGATCGACCAGCGCCTGATCGGCCACGCCGGGCAGCGAGGTCTTGCTGGCGAAGTAGGCGCCGATGTCCTCCATATCCTGCGGCGACAGCGGCGTGGCCATGCCCAGCATGATCGGGTTCTGCCGCTTGCCGGATTTGAAGTTGGCCAGCTGATGAGCGATGTAGGCTTCGCTCTGCCCGGCCAGTTTCGGGTACTGCGGATCGCTGGAGTTGCCGTCGAGCCCATGGCAGGCACCGCAGACGGCGGCCTTACCTTGGCCGACGGTGGCATCGCCGGGCTTGACCGCCACTGCCACGGCAGGCGCGGCTGCCGTGCTGGTCGATGGCGGCGTGGTGGCAGCGGTGGCTGCGCTATCGACGCTCGCTGCGGCAGCGGGCTTCACTGCGGTGCCGGCGACGGCAGGCTTGGCCGCGGTGGTGGAAGCGGCCGGCTTCGACGCGTCGGCCTGAGCCATCACCACGCCGGCGGACAGGGCAAATGCGAGAACGGTGGCGGAGCCGAGAACAGCGCTACGAAAACCGGCGGACCGAAAACTCATACACTGGACTCCCGAGAAACTTGCGAACACCGCCGCGGATCGCCGCCATTCGGCTTGCATCAGGCAGTAACTCAAGAATTATCCCTGTGCCACCGTCCCTTGGTCAAACCATTCTCATGTCCAATCCCTTACAAGGCGCGCAGTTCGTGCTCGCCGCCCATCGCATCAGTCAATTGCCCGCCGATCAGGGCGCCGAAGTGGCGTTTGCCGGACGCTCCAATGCGGGCAAGTCCAGCGCGCTCAATGCGCTGACCAATCACAAGGGGCTGGCGCGCACTTCCAAAACGCCCGGCCGCACGCAGCAGATGGTGGCTTTCAGCTTACCCCCGCCGACTCAGGTCAGCGGCCAGCCGCCGCTGGATGTTCGGCTGATCGATCTGCCTGGCTACGGCTACGCCAAGGTGCCCCTGGAAATGCGCGAGCACTGGAAGCTGGAGATCGATGCTTACCTGCATCAGCGGCAAAGCCTGCGCGGGCTGGTGCTGATCGTCGACATCCGCCATCCGTTGAAGGAGTTCGATCGGCAGATGCTCGAGTTCTGCCTGGGTACGCAGCTGCCCTGCCATCTGCTGCTGACCAAGGCCGACAAGCTCTCGCGCAATCAGGCGATTCAGGCGCTGGCCACGCTGCGCAAGCAATTCGTGGCGGAAGGGCTGCATGCCACAGCGCAGATTTTCTCGTCCTCGGCCGGCACCGGCGTGGACGAAGCGCGCGAGGCGGTGATGACGCTGCTGCGCCAGCCGCGGGTTCTCGGCTCGCGCTAGTCGAACGGCGCCCCGCGGCACGGCATTAGCGCGGTAGGGTTTCCATAAACGCCGCGCACAGCGCTTCCATGCCGGCGCGGTCGTCGTCGTCGAAGCGATCGGTCACCGGGCTGTCGACGTCCCATACTCCGAGCAGTGAGCCGTCGGGTTTGACCAGCGGCACCACAATTTCCGACTGCGAAGCGGCGTCGCAGGCGATATGTCCCTCGAACGCGTGCACGTCGCGCACCAGCTGAGTTTCACGCGTCTGCGCGGCCGTCCCGCAAACGCCGCGGCCCAGCGCGATCCGTATGCAGGCCGGCTTGCCCTGAAACGGGCCCACCACCAGCTCGCTGCCATCGAACAGGTAAAAGCCGGCCCAGTTCACCTCGGGCAGGCTGTTGAAGATCAGCGCGCTGAAGTTGGCCGCGTTGGCGATCGTATTGGACTCGCCCAGCATCAGGCCGCGCGCCTGCTGTACGAGATCGTCGTACTGTTCGCGCTTACTGGCGTAGGTGGCACTTGTGGTTTCGAACATGGCGGGTGTCCGTGCGCTAAAGAAACGTATTATGCCCGGCGCTGGCCGCCGATCGGACGAATATTCGTTCTCGCCACGCAAGCCCGGCGGCCGGCGTTGCGCGGTTATTTAATAGTTTTGCTGAGGCCGACCGGGCTGTGGCAGCGTGCCATCTGGCGGCGTTACCTTCATGGAGCCATCGAGTGAGTTATTCCGCTGTTTATATCGCCGGTACCGATACCGGCATCGGCAAGACGCACGCCGCCTGCGCGCTGATACACGCCTTGCGCAAGGCTGGTCACACCACCTGCGGCATGAAGCCGGTGGCCAGCGGCTGCGAATCGACGCCGCAGGGTCTGCGCAACGAGGATGCGCTGGCGCTGCAGGCGGCCAGCAGCGGCTCGGTCGATTACGACGTGATCAATCCGATCGCCCTGAGCGAGCCGATGGCGCCCCACCTGGCCGCCGCGCATGAAGGCGTGGCCATTTCGCTGCCGCCGTTGCGCCGTGCGTTCGATCAGCTTTGTAACAGCTATGAACGTGTGGTGGTCGAAGGCGTCGGCGGCTGGCTGGTGCCGCTGGCGCCGGGGCTGTCGGCGGCGGATATCGCCAAGGAATGGAAGCTGCCGGTGATCCTTGTGGTCGGCCTGCGCCTGGGCTGTATCAATCACGCCCTGCTGAGCGCGCGGGCCATTGAAACGGACGGTTGCCCGCTGCTGGGCTGGATCGGCAACACGATCGATCCCCACATGCTGGCGTTGGATGAAAATCTGGCCACGCTGCGCGAGCTGATGCCGGCCCCTTGCCTGGGCGTGCTGCCGTACAACGCGGCGCCCGAACACGCGGCGACCCATCTGCAGGCCGCGGCGGCCGCCTTGGGTTAGGAAGAGCAGCTTCTAAAGCTTCACATCACGCGTGCTTCGATGACGGCCAGTATCCCAGCACTGCCGTTCCCACTCTTTGCCCCACGCCGGAGATCCCATGCCCCGCAGCCACTACTACCTATCTATCGCCGACCTCGCCAAGGCGCACGGCAGCGACCCGCGATTTTCCTACAGTGGTGCCGGCCCGGATGATTTCGCCACGGCGATGCAGCAGGCCCTGCGCGATGCGGATCTGTTCAACCGCTGGCGCGCAGCGCAGCCCGATCCTGACGCGGTCGATGCCAGTCTGGCGGCGACCGATCCGCAGGCCGAAGTGAAGGCCACGGTCAGCGACCTGCACATCGACGTGGAGCTGCTGACTACACTGCCGATGAGCGTGGTGCGCCAGCGGCTGAACTTGCTGATCGGGAGCGCCTGGCAGCTGCGCGATATGCGATCCGCCTGAGACCGGGCGTCTCAAGTTGATGATCCAGCACGGGCCAGTGACGGCGACCCATCGGGCACGCCGGCGCGTTTAGCGTGGGTTGTTACTGCATTCGGCGTAGCTGTACCGCCGCCCCTGACTTTCGGCCCTTGGAAGAATCGAGCCAGAATCGTTAGAGTTGACAGCTGACTATCGTTCACGGGTTCTGTGGACGCGTTATCTTGCACAACTCTTGGGGAAACTCGATGCTCCGTCTTCGCATGATCGTTATCGCCACATCCATTGCTCTGACCGCCTGCTCGCAGCCGTCCGACGACAGCAGCAAGCAGCCCGCGGCCAGCGCCACGGTGGCGCACGCCAGCACGGCCATTGCCCCCGCGCCCGCCGCGAGCGCAAGCAATCCGTTTTTCGCCGCCAGCACGCTGCCGTTCCAGGCCCCGCCGTTCGACAAGATCACCGAGGCCGATTACCAGCCAGCGATCGAAGAAGGCATGAAGCAGCATTTGGCCGAGATCGAGAAGATCGCCGACAACCCCGATGCGCCGACCTTCGACAACACTTATGTGGCGATGGAGAAATCCGGCGCGCTGCTGACCCGCGCCATGATGGCGTTCGAAGGCGTGGCCCAGGCGAACACCAGCGACACGCTGCAGAAGGTGGAAGAGGAAGAGGCGCCGAAGCTGGCCGCCCATCGCGACGCGATCAACCTCAACAGCAAGCTGTTTGCGCGCGTGCAGGCGGTATACGACCAGCGCAATACGCTAAAGCTCGATCCCGAATCGTTGCGCCTGGTTGAAGTGACCTATGA